>JAUIBB010000029.1 GCA_030427685.1 Alphaproteobacteria bacterium | reverse complement strand
TATTCCGCTTGATGTGCAAGCTGCAACGATTGATCCGGAAACGCTACCCCGCTTTACTCCAGAAGCCGCTGAGGCTAAAGACACAAGCGCATTAACAGACCTTGCTCGCCAAACGCTCGCACTTTTGAAAACGGCTGAACGCCCTGTCCTGATGGCGGGTAATGGCATCCGCATCGCCCATGCTATTCCGCAGTTTGAGGAGCTGGTGCGCCTGCTGAATATACCGGTGCAAACTACCTGGCTTGGGCTCGACCTGATTACGGATGATGACCCGCTTTTTGCTGGCCGCCCCGGCGCGATTGCGCCCCGCGGTGCAAACTTTGCACTCCAGAACAGTGACTTTTTCCTCTCGCTGGGTGCACGACTCGACATGGCACTGACCGGCTATGCGCACGACCGTTTTGCCCGTGCCGCCAAGAAGATCGTCTGCGATATCGACGCTGCAGAAATCAACAAACTCCACAACATGAACATCGACATCCCTGTTGTTGCCGATGCTAAGGATTTTATTGAAGCCTTGCTTGCTGTCGCGCGCGAACAGGCGCAACCAGACCGCAGCGCATGGCTGGCGCAGATCGCGGACTGGAAACAGCGTTATCCACTTACAGCGCCTGAATTCAGCCGCAACAAAGAGGGGTTGAGCGCCTATCACTTCTCCTCCCTCCTCTCGGATGCTATTCCGGAAAACACCATTATCGCCAGCAGCAGCAGTGGCTTTTCTGCTGAGATTTTTTATCTGATGCTGAAAATAAAACATGGCCAACGCTGCTTCCATAACCGTGGCACCGGGGCGATGGGTTTTGCGCTTCCTTCTGCCATTGGTGCCTGTTTCGCCTCTGGGAAAAAGCAGGTTATTTCGCTTGATGGCGATGGCGGCTTCCAATTCAATGTACAGGAGCTGGCCACGGTTGCGGCACATGCCTTGCCCATCAAACTATTCATCATCAACAATCGTGGCTATGCTTCGATTCGTTCCAGCCAGACTGGCTATTTCAACCATCTCGTCGGGGCAGATGAAACAAGCGGGCTGGCACTGCCTTCTGCCGCTAAAATTGCTGCAGCCTATGGCCTCCCGACAGAAACCATCCGTCACGGTGACGATATCCCGGCGAAGCTCCGCTCGGTGATGGCGCATAAAGGGCCTATCCTTTGCGAGGTTGAGGTGATCCCGGATGAGCCACGTGAGCCGCGCCTATCCTCTTTCCGCCGCGAAGATGGCTCGATGGCCTCCAAGCCGCTGGAAGACCTATTCCCCTTCCTGGAGCGCGAGGAGTTTCGTGCCAACATGTTCATCCCGCTGATCGAGGAGTAGTCATGGCACGCATGGGTATTGTGCAAGGTAGGCTCACCGCTCCAGTACGGGGCATTCAGGCATTCCCGCGCGATCACTGGCGCGAAGAATTTGCTGCCGCGCGTGAAGCAGATATCGCCTTTATCGAGTGGATCGTTGATGAATATGGCTTCGACGTAAACCCTCTCCTCACGGATAAGGGAATTGCTGAAATGCAGCAGTTGATGTACTCTAGCAATGTTGCGGTAGACTCTGTCTGCGCAGACTGTTTCATGGACTGGCCACTACTCAAATGCTCCGGGGAGACGCAGGAAGAACGGATCCTCCTCCTGCTGCATATTTTCGGGCAAGTAAAAAAGCTCGGCGCACGCAGCATTGTGCTTCCTTTTGTCGATGCGTCTGCAATGGATACACCAGAAGAAATACAGTCCTTTGTAACCCTGATGCGCATGCAAGCCCTGCCCGAGGCAGAACGGCTTAACCTTGAAATTCACCTTGAAACATCGCTTCCGCCAATGGGCGTTGCGCAGCTGTTGGAGCAGCTTCCACACCCGCTGTTCTGGATCAACTATGATTCTGGCAACAGTGCCTCGCTGGGCTACCAGCCGGCAGATGAGTTTGCAGCATACGGAGCTCGCATTGGTAGCTTCCATATCAAAGACCGTAAGCTTGGCGGCACCACTGTGCCGCTGGGAACGGGCGACACAGACTTTGCTGCATTGGCGCAGGGACTTCGTGAACATCACTATCAACGCAACTTTGTGTTGCAGGTTGCGCGGGGTGAGGTGGGCGACGAAATCAATTGGGCGCGCCATAACAGCGCTTATGCAGAACGCTACCTTCTGGCGGAAGGGTAAGCATGGATCTGGGGCTTACTAACCATGTTGCATTTATTGCGGGCTCATCACGCGGCATTGGTGCTGGCATCGCGCATGGCTTCTTGCGTGAAGGCTGCCGGGCCGTCATTACGGGCCGCGACGCCGCAAGCCTTACCCACACACATGATGCCATGGTGCAGCAATATGGTGCAGAGCAGTTGCTTGCTATCCCTGCGGACCTGTCGCAACCAGATGCCATTGCAGCCGCCCTCGACCAAACCCTTACGCATTTTGGCCGGCTGGACTGTATGGTAATTAATATCGGCTCTGGCCGCTCAACGCCCGGCTGGGATGTTCCAGAAAGCGCGTGGCAGGAGGCCTTTGAGCATAATCTTTGGAGCAGCATTCGTATTGCACAGGAAGCCATGCGCCGTATGGTTCCGGCAAAGTGCGGCAGCATTGTCTTTACTGCATCCATTGCGGCGCTAACATCAACCACGGCACCACTTCCCTACAGCGCCGCAAAAGCAGCGCTGGTAAGCTATGCAGCCAACCTTGCTACGCTGGCAGCACCACATGGGATTCGCGTCAACTGCGTTGCCCCCGGCAACATCCTCTTTCCCGGCGGCTCATGGGAACAGAAACTCAAAGAGCACAAGGATACGGTGGATGCCTACCTTCAGCAGCATGTACCACAGAATCGCTTTGGTACGCCGGAAGAAATCGCTAACATTGCTGTGTTCCTCGCCTCTCCGCGCGCATCCTTTGTTACGGGCGCTTGTTGGGTGGCCGATGGAGGGCAGGCACGCACATGGTAGAAAACACTATGCATCAGGCATTTGATCTAACAGGCAAGGTTGCCATCATCACTGGTGGCTGCGGACTGCTAGGCAAGCGCCATGCTCGCGCAATTGCTGCGCATGGTGGTATCCCCGTGCTTATTGACCTACCTGCTGCAGCGCCTCAGGCGGTGGCCGAGGCATTGGCGACCGAGCTTACCTCGCGGGTTCTTGGCTTTACCGCTGACATCACCGATCGCACGCAGGTAGAGACAGTTTGTAGCCAGCTGCTGGCGGAATTTGGCCATGTTGACATTCTCATTAACAACGCCGCCAACAACCCCAAGCAGGAAGCAGGAAACAGCGTCAATTTTTCTCGCTTCGAGCATTTCCCAACCACCCAGCTTGAGGCGGATATGCATGTGGGCATCACAGGGGCCATGGTGATGTCACAAGTGTTTGGCAGCGCGATGGCACGCCAAAAGGCTGGGGTTATTCTGAATATCGCCTCAGACCTTGGGGTGATTGCCCCCGATCAGCGCCTCTACCGGAAAGACGGCCTACCCGAGGATCAGCAACCAGTGAAGCCTGTCTCTTACTCGATTGTTAAAACTGCGATTATCGGCCTGACGCGGTATCTTGCAACCTATTGGGCGGCCTCTGGCATACGGGTGAATGCGCTTTCGCCGGGCGGCGTTTACAATCACCAGCCAGAGGAATTTGTCGCCAAGCTGTCGCAACTTATTCCAATGGGGCGAATGGCCAATCTGGATGAATATGAGGGCGCCGTTATTTTTCTCTGCTCGGACGCCTCCTCTTATATGACGGGCACAAATCTCATTATAGACGGTGGAAGGAGCTGTTGGTGAAACTCAATCGTACAAACCTGTTCTCACTTGAAGGAAAGACGGTTGTGCTTACCGGCGCCTCTGGCTTTCTTGGACGCACGATGGCGGAAACCCTGCTGGTAAACGGTGCACGGCTGGTAGCGCTGGGACGATCGGAACGCCTGAGCGACGTGGTTACGCAGCTTGGCAAGCGGTATGGTACCGACAACATTACCTCCTATCGCCTCGATATGTACGACACTGCGGCCCTTACGGAAACGCTCGAACAGATTGCCGCCAGCGAAGCACGCATTGATGTGCTCATTAACAATGCCTACGAACTGGGGAAAGGCACTGGCTTTAACACCCCCGCCGGATCACTTGAGCATGCGGATTTTGACCAATGGCACCGCCATTTCATGGGGGGCATGTACTGGCCCGCCCTCACCACGCAAAAACTAGGTGAGCGCATGAAGGATGCAGGCAACGGCAGCATCATCAATATCTCCACTATGTATGCGCAGGTAGCCCCGTCACCGGCGCTCTATAAGGGGACAGCGTCACTTAATCCGCCGGGCTATTCTGCAGCGAAGGCGGCCATGTTGGCCTTTACACGCTACACCGCCTCCTTCTGGGGACAGTATGGCATCCGTGCTAATGCTATTTTGCCGGGGCCATTCAGCAATACCGGTGGTGACAGCGAAAACAGTGTTGACCCGAATGATCCACTGATCGAACGCCTCAAATCCCGCACCTGCCTCCATCGCATTGGTTCTCCCGATGAACTTTCCGGTGCACTCCTTTACCTCGCTTCCGATGCATCGAGCTTTATGACCGGCCAGGGCTTAAGTGTCGACGGTGGATGGACCGTAACCTAGTCAACCAACACGCCTCCCCATAAACCCAAGAGGATGATATGACCCAGTCACTTGATGCAATTCTCCAACGTGATGTCGCAGCAATTCAGGCAAGCCAGCAGCAGCAATTGCAGAAACTATTACCGGCACAACCTAAGACCTTAATCCTGTTCGGAGCAGGCTGGCTTGGTCGTGAAACGGCACAGCGACTGCAAAAATTAGGCACCACATATCAGGTCTTCTTCTGTGATAATAACCCGAATATTGGCGACACGCTGGATGGAATCCCCATTCTTAAAAAGGAAAAAGCCATCGCCGAGTATGCAGACTCTGCCACCTTCGTGATTACCATCTTCAATAGCCCGGAAGTGCAGGCACAGCTGGTCGCTGCCGGCTGCAAACAGGTGGTGCATTACAGCAGCCTTTACCGCGCACATCCGGATGCAATGATGCCCTTATGTAGCCTTGCCCAGCCAGCGCCGATCTTCAGCGATGCAGAGAATGTGCGTGCGGCCTATGACCTCTTTGCGGATGAGGAGTCACGGCAGGAATTTATGGCTATCCTCAACTGGCATACGCAGGAAGAATATGCCCCCTTACCTGGCCTCCACCGCCAGTCTGAAATTTACTACACGCCAGACCTCGTCTCCCGCCGTGCAGACGAGCGCTATGTTGACTGCGGCGCATTCGATGGCGACTCTATCGGCTACTTCATGGATAAATGGAAAAATGGGTTCGAGCGCATCGCAGGCTTTGAACCAATTACTGATAATTACGAACGCCTTAAAAAATACCGTGCCTCCCTGCCAGAAGAGATGCAAAAAAAGGTAGATCTTTACCCCTTCGCACTGGGATCGAAAAAAGGCACCTTGCGTTTCTCCGTGGATGGCAATGCGTCTTCTGCGGTCAACGGAGCACAGGAAATCACGGTGGAATGTGGCGTGCTTGATGAGATCCTTGCGGACTTTCATCCAACCTTCATCAAGATGGATATTGAGGGCGCCGAGCCAGATGCCTTATTAGGGGCAGCCAATATCCTGAAGCATGATGCACCATTGTTGACGATTTGCCTCTATCACGACATTCGCCATCTCTGGCAAATTCCACTGCAAATCCACCAGGCCAATCCTGACTACAAGCTCTATCTGCGCCGCTATGCGCAGGATTGCTGGGAAACGGTCTGCTATGCCATCCCGCCGGGGCGCTAAGCGTCGCCTGCAGCACCAATACGGTCTGCCAGCTCGCGCACAGCGCCATACCCTCCAGCGTTGACCAGCACTAACTGCGCCATCGCTTTGGCTTCTGGATAGGCATCACCCACGGCTACCGGTAATCCAACCAATTGCATACAGCCAAGGTCGTTGATGTCATTACCAAGGTAAATCGTGCGCGCGGCATCATAGCCGTGTGTTGATAGCCATACAGGCAATGCCGCCTCTTTGGTATCGATGCCCTGCATGCATTCGATGCCCAGTTTTTGACACCGCGCTGCAACTACAGGATTTTTCTCTTTCGACAATACCAGCATTGGTATGCCGCGCTTACGTAAATTATCGATGCCCAACCCATCGGAACGATTGCAGAATACAGACTCTCGGCCATCTTCGCTTACGGCTACGCGGTTGTCTGTCATCACGCCATCGAAGTCAAAAATCACGGCATCTGGCTTAGCGAGGATCGCAGCAATCGATATTCCCCGCGTCGCTGGCATCGAGGGATTGCTACGATGCCATTCTGCCGTACGGCGAATGGATTCCGCCAATGAAACCGTAGGGCGCAACCCAAGCTCGGCTTCAGCACGGGTGATATCTGGCACCTGATAATTCAGCGGCGCCCCTGCTACTGGCTTTCCCAGGATTTCGACTGACAGCTTGGGGTCAATCGCCTGCTGAACTGCGGTTGCAAGCGCAGCAATTGATACGGCCTCTCCAGAACCAACATTATAAGCCTGTGCAGGCTTGCCATCCAGCAGGATCGTCCATAACCACCGCGCAAGGTCTGCCGCATAGAGATAGGATCGCACGGCGCTTCCATCGCCACTGACGCGAATTGACTTCCCCGCAAGGGCATCACGTATAAAATTTCCAATGGCAAAATGCGTATCCAGTGGCAAATGCGGCCCTACGAACGAGAAGCCGCGCGCGATACTTACAGGGACATTAAACTCGCGCTGATAGAGGACACAAAGCGCTTCGGCCATACGTTTTGCCTCGTCATACTCAATCGCAGGGTCTGTTATCAGCGGTGCCGTTGCCGTAGTTTCTGCGATAGGTATCGCCGCATCACGGCTTCGCCCATAGATGGCTCCACTGCTGACATAGAGCATGCGCTTCGCCCCACTATCACGCGCAAAATCCAATATACGGCGCGTACCGGTAAGAATGGTATCGGCCATTTGTAAGCGGCCTTGTTGTTTTTGTAGGCCGGATGAGTCTGTTGCTGCATGAATGACATGGGTGAAGCTTCCTGCCGGCGCAATAAAATGCCGAACATCACCTTGTACCAATGTCACCGAGCCATCGACCAGCAAATGCGCTCCAGAAGCTGCAAACGCTGAAGGGTCGCGCGATAAAAGCACCATATTGGCGCCTAACTCCCGAGTACGATTAATATGCACAAAGCTTTCAACCAGCCATCGGCCAAAGAAGCCCGTTCCCCCTGTGACAAAAATGCGTGCTCCACGCAGCCCTTCCCACAGATGCTCTCCTGCGGCCAACAGCGCGTCGAGGTCCTGCGTCAGCGGGTTATGAGCGGTCTTCATAGCATCCTCTTACAAAAGCTGTTCGAGCAGGAGTCTGCCATAAACCAAGTGATTGTTACATAAGAAAATGTAATTGACTCAAGAGGTAGCTCCCCTATCCTGCTCGTCTATCTTTCCTCTCAATGACGGAGCTTCCATGAGCGCAATTCTTTTTATGACTGGCACCACCCGTGGCGATGCACTTGGATGCATTGTACGTGGTATCTCAAGCTCGTTTGCGCGCTTTGGATTTGAAACCATTGAAGTCAATTTCAACGATCCCGATGTTCTAAAAAAGTTGGATGTTACGCTGCGCGAGAAAGATATTCTCTTTGCCTTCACCATCGCAGGTATCGGGCGCGACATTAGTATCAATGATGCAGCGGGGAATCCGCGCAACCTTTGGGATCTTCTGGAAATTCCATTTATCTCTGCGCATGGC
The DNA here is from genome assembly GCA_030427685.1 of Alphaproteobacteria bacterium. Taxonomy (GTDB): domain Bacteria; phylum Pseudomonadota; class Alphaproteobacteria; order Rickettsiales; family UBA3002; genus QFOX01. The sequence continues at coordinate 8,420 of JAUIBB010000029.1, read as the reverse complement.
GACAGCCCGGCTTATTTCTTTGACCGACATATCAATGAAAACACCAATTTTGCCTCGGTTTACGCATTCCGCGAGCATTACGAACTGCGCAAACGTCTGACGAACCAAACCGGCACCTTTGGCATCTCTTCCCCCTTTGTGTTTGATGGAGTCAGCAAAGATGCGATTGATTTCAGCAAAAAGGAGACCGGGAAACTCGTGTTCCTCAAGAACTCAAATGACACGCAAAAACTAATCCATCTATGGAAGAATAAGTGCCGTCCATCCATCGTCCGCATGCTGGTTGAGCTGGCTAATGTTCTTGAGAACAATCTCAGCTCCGGAGAAGAACCGGATATTGACGAGCTGGTCACCGGCTATTTCAAGATTAAGAGCATTGACGTTGATTCACTCCTTAACCTGCGCCTCTTTTTCATCGCACAGCTAGACGATTATCTGCGCCGCCTGAAATGCAACCTGATTGCAGACGTGCTGAAAGATTTTCCGGTTGAGATTCATGGCGATAATTGGGACCACCTTGACCTTGCCCACAGCAAATGCACACTGGTTAAGGCCTGCGATTACCAGACATCTTCGGACATCATTGCCAACTCGCTGGGTATTATCGACATGTCACCAAACACCAACCATGGATTCCATGATCGCCCTGTACGCAGCTATGGGCGCCATACGCTATGCCTCTCGAATGAGCAGGAATGCCTCACCCAGACCTTTGGAGAAGATAACGGCATGACCTTCCGCTTCGATCGTGATTCCATCGCAGCGCGCATTTCGGAAGTACTTGCGCACCCGAAAGACTATGTTGCCATTGGCATTGAAGCAGCACGTATTTTTAATGAAAAGTTCCCTGCCGAAGTAACCGTCCGTTCTTTTACCGAAATGGCCGACGCGATGCGGCTTGCCTCCGTGAAAAAGAACCCGGCCATGCAGGACTTTTTTGTCTGGCCCCCAACGCTGGCTTAACCGCTAACTCAGCTTTTCCAGAGCTAATCGCACACGTGCGATGACGGGATCCCACTGCCCCTGCACTTCCTGACGGAACAAGCGCGCACTTGGATACCAGGGACTATCCTCGCGCATCAGCAACCAGCGGAAATCTGGAATAGCAGGCAATAGCAACCAGACCGGCTTATCTAATGCTCCCGCCAGATGCGCAACGGATGTATCGACACAAACCACGATATCCATTGCCTCGACCAATGCGGCCGTATCCGTAAAATCATGTAGCGCCTCCATGTGGGGAATAAGGTGGCGAAGGTACGGTGCATCTGCATTGCGCACCTCTTTCTGCAACCCATGAAATTCCAGCGGCAGATCAAACAGGGGTTGCAATTGTGCTAGCGCTACACTGCGATTGCGGTCATTTAAGTGGCTCTGAAGCCCCGACCAGACCAGACCAACTCGTGGACGGGTCTTTTCCCCTAAACGCGCCTTCCATGAAGCACGCTTCTCAGAAGAAACCTGCAAATAGGGCGTCGAGGCAGGAATGGTTTCCACCGTTGTTTTAAATGCTAACGGCAAACTCATTATCGGACATTGCAGGTCAAAAGGCGGCGGCTGCGTGCCGCGAGTGATAATCGTAACCGTTTTACTCACCGTTGCCAGAAGGCCTGTTAGCGCGGAAGGCACTTCCAACAGCACGTTGGCACCACGGGCTTCAAGCAGCGGTATGTAACGCGCGCACTGAATCATATCACCCAGCCCCTGCTCGGGATAAATGTAAATTGTTTTCCCCTGAAGTGGGGCATCCCCTAACCATAGCGGTTGCGTGAGCATACGCATGTCGCGCGCAAATCCGGCTGCTTTCCATCGCCATTCATGCCGTGCCCAGCCTTCTGCATAGCGCCCTTGCATCAGGTCGATCAGGGCCCAGTTAAAATGCGCATCACCCATAGCTGGTGCATAACGCACCGCTGTTTGATAATCCGCTGTCGCAGCATCAAACTGTTGCACATGAGTGTAGGCGTTCCCTCGATTGCAATAGAAGCTTGCGTTGGTTGGCTCCAGAGCGATCGCCTGACTATAGCTTTCAATCGCAGCGCCATAGGCATTCAGCTCAAATAGTGCGATCCCCCGATTCGAGTAAAATACAGCCGTCTGGGGGGACAGTTCGATAGCACGGTCATACCGCTTTACCGCCGCCTCTGGCATCTTGTTCTGCATCTGGATACGACCGTAATTATAATGCAGCACCGGCTGCGCTTCATCTATTGCCAATGCCTGGTCCAACATCCGCTGCGCTTGCTCGAACTTGCCATGGTCAATATACAAACTGCTTGCATTGATCAGGGCGGGGAGATGCTGCGGATTCATTTCAAGGGTCTTAAGGTAAGCTGCTTCTGCAGCGGCCACTTTACCAGCCTGATGTGCAGCAACGGCCTGAGAAAATACCGCCTCACTATCTGCAGGTGCAGGCTGTGGAACATCAAAGGAATCAGCGCTCTTTTTCATTGTCTATTTCTCTAGCGGGTGATGGCCATCTTTAATGACATGCTGCCCTGCAACAAAAACATCCGTGATAGTGGGTTCTAGTGCAAAAATGAGTGTATCCAGAATTGCATCTTCCTGCCGTTGTACAAGTAGTGGATGCTCTAGCGATATCGCCAGCAAGTCTGCGCGATGTTGCGCAGCAATTTTTCCTGAACGAACTCCTAAAGCCTGCGCTCCACCTAGCGTTGCTCTATCAAAAAGGGTGCGCCCAACCGAGGGTTTTCCTGCTTCAAAAAGCACATTGCGTTTGCGCTTAATGAGCCGCTGCACATACTCAAGCTGTCGCAATTCCTGCCATGGAGATACGCAAACCTGACTGTCTGTTCCCACGCCGAATCGCCCCCCATGCTGCAGGTACTCTTCTGCAGGAAAAATGCCATCACCAAGGTTTGCTTCCGTCGTAGGGCACAGCCCTGCAACGGCATTGCTGGCAGCAAGCGCTGTACATTCATCGGCCTCTAGATGGGTCGCATGTACCAAACACCAGCGCGCATCCACTTCATGATGCTGCAACAGCCACTCCACCGGTCGCTGGCCACTCCATGCGAGGCAGTCTTCGACCTCTTTTACCTGTTCTGCGATATGCATGTGAACGGGACAATCAGCAAGCCCAAGCCCCGGCAATGCCTGTAAGATAGTTGCCAAAGATTCTGGCGTAACGGCGCGCAGCGAATGGGGCGCAACACCTAGCGTAATCGTGGCATCACCACACGGTTTTACCAAAGATTCGACAAGCTTCAGATAGCCATCAACTGAGTGCACAAACCGCTGCTGTCCCGCATGTGCGGGAGCACCTCCAAAGTTTGACGACTCATACATGACCGGCAAATGCGTCAGATGAATTCCCGTATCCTGTGCTGCAGCAATAATACGGTGCGAAAGCTCTGCCGGATCAGCATAAGGTGCGCCATTTCCATCGTGGTGGATGTAATGGAATTCCCCCACCCCCGTGTAGCCGTTTTTTAGCAGGTCGATGTAAAGTGCACGGGCAGTAGCCTCGATACTCTCAGGCGTCAGGCTACGCGTAAAGGCGTACATTACCTCGCGCCAGCTCCAGAAATTGTCTTTCCCTTCCCCGGAAGTGGTTTCTGTCAACCCTACCATTGCACGCTGAAAAACGTGGGAATGGACATTGTTTATCCCGGGCAGCAGCAAGTCGAATTGTTGGATTCCAGCGGGCGCTACAGCACCGGGCGTGACGGCATCAATGCTGCCAGAAGCGTTCAGCGTGACCAGCACATCCTCCTGCCAGCCTTCTGCCGTCAATGCTTTGCGCCCAAACAGCGCTTGTGGTCTTTCCCATTGCATGCCTGTATGCCTCCACTAATATGGTGCTGAACCTACTGGAGATACCGTTGTCAAACAACCAAAACCCATCGTGGGACTTACTGATTACCAATGCCCATCTGGCCACCATGGCAGAAGGCAATGGCTACGGCATAATCCGGGATGCTGCGATAGGCATCTACCACGGGGAGATTGTCTGGCTGGGGGCGATGAGTGCATTACCCGGCTCCCCTTCCGAACTGGCCAAACAGACCTATGATGCAAATGGCCACTGGATCACCCCCGGCCTGATCGACTGCCACACCCACCTTGTCTACGCCGGCAACCGTGCCGAGGAATATGAAATGCGCCTCCATGGTGCCAGCTATGCTGAAATTTCCAAAGCAGGCGGCGGCATTCTCTCGACCGTCCGTGCCACGCGCGCGGCCAGTGAAGAGGCTCTTTTTACCGCCAGCGCTAAACGCCTTTCCTCATTCCTTGCTGAAGGCGTGACCACCATGGAGATCAAGTCTGGCTATGGACTCGACCTTGCCAGCGAACTAAAAATGCTGCGCACTGCACGTGCGTTGGGCGAGCGCCATCCAATCCGCATTTGCACCAGTTTTCTTGGTGCTCATGCGCTACCGCCCGAATTTGCAGGGGATGCCGATGGCTATATCACGCATCTTTGTACGGTCATGCTGCCAGCCATTGCTGCAGAAAATCTAGCCGACGCCGTCGATGGTTTTTGCGAAACCATTGGCTTCACTCCTGCACAAATCACCCGCCTGTTCGATGCAGCAACGGCCCTTGGCCTGCGTGTCAAACTACATGCAGAACAGCTCTCTGACCAAGGCGGGGCTGCGCTTGCCGCACGCTATCACGCACTCTCGGCGGACCATCTCGAACATGTAAGTGAGGATGGTATCCGGGCGATGGCAGCTGCAGGTACGGTTGCGGTGCTCCTCCCCGGCGCATTTTATGTCCTGAAAGAAACACGCAAACCACCTGTTGATCTGTTCCGCCAGCATGGCGTAGCAGTTGCACTGGCGTCTGATGCTAATCCCGGCACCTCGCCGGTTGGCAGCCTACTGCTGATGCTGCATATGGGCTGCACATTCTTTGGCCTCACCCCAGAGGAAGCACTTGCAGGTGTCACACGCCATGCAGCCAAAGCGCTAGGCCTTGCCGACGAGATTGGCAGCCTGACCCTTGGAAAACAGGCCGATCTTGCCCTGTGGGACATTGCACATCCGGCAGAATTGGCCTATCACGTGGGCTATAATCCCTGTTCCGGGGTCATAAAAAACGGTCACTTTACTGTTCCTGCCTAAGCAGGGATAGCACGCGATAAGGAGCCTTATGTACGAGATCACCCTCGATGGCGAAAGCCTGACAATCGACACCCTCTATCACTTCTGCCGCGCGGCACTTGATCCGAAGGCGAAGATCAAAATCAACTTCAGCGCGGAGGCTGAGGCACGGGTGAGCGAGGCGGAGAAATTCGTACACACCTTGGCGCATAGCGGCGACACGGTCTATGGCATGAATACAGGCTTTGGGTATTTTGCAAAAACACGGATCGACGAAAGCCAGATCGAGACTTTGCAGCATAACATCATCCGCTCGCACGCCGTGGGCGTGGGCGAGGAATTGCCACGCGATGTGACGCTGATGTTGTGGATGATTTTGCTGAACTCAGTCTGCCGTGGGCATCGTGGCTTGGCGCTTTCCAAACTTAAATCGATCGCGCGGATGCTGGAAGCAGGGATTCTCGCGCCCGTGCCGGCGCGTGGCTCGGTGGGGGCATCGGGCGATTTGGCGCCGACCTCGCATGCTGTGCTGGCGACATTGGGTGAAGGCGAAGCCACGATACCGCAGGGCGATGCGTTCGTACGCATGTCGGCAGCGGATGCGCTGAAAAAAGCAGGGATTGAGCCAATTGCATTGGGACCGAAAGAGGGGCTGTGCCTCATCAACGGCACGCAGCTAACGGCTGCATTTGCGGTGACGTTGTGGCATGAGGCGTCGCAGCTTCTGGCGACCGCGAACCTGGCGACGGCGATGAGCATCGAGGCGTTGCGCGGCTCACACCATATGACCGACGAACCGCTGCTACGCGAGCAACGGCAGGAAGGGACTTTTGCGTGCGGCACCGAGATTTTTAGCTGGATTGGCGGCGAAACGGAAGTTTCGACCAGCCACGCGGACTGCGGTCGGGTGCAGGATTCTTACAGCCTTCGCTGCGCACCGCAGGTGCATGGCATGGTGTGGGAAGAGTTGCAGCATACGAAGGTGATTATCGAGCGCGAGATCAACAACACGTCGGACAACCCGCTGCTGTTCCCCGACCGCGAGCTGGTGATCCATGGCGGGAACTTCCACGCGATTTATCCGGCGCGGGTGTGCGATAAGTTGGGTATGGCGATTACCACGCTGGCCACGATTTCCGAGCGCCGCGTGAACACCGCGATGCGCACGGAGAAGTCCGGCCTGCCAACCTTCCTTGTGGAAAATGGTGGGCTCAATTCCGGCTTCATGATGGTGCAGGTGACCAGCGCCGCGCTGGCGAGTGAGTGTAAATCGCTCTGCTTCCCGGCCAGTGTCGATTCCATCCCCACCAACAACGATCAGGAAGACCATGTGAGCATGGGGCCGGGTGCAGGCCTCAAGGCGCTACAGATCGCCAGCAAGGTGCGCTACGTGCTCGCCATTGAACTGCTGATTGCAGCGCAAGCGCTCGACATGCTCGCCCCCCTCAAGACCTCCGCAAAGCTGGAAGCCGTAAAAGCCAAAATCCGTACCAAAGTCACCTACCTAAAAGAAGACCGCTTTATTGGGCCGGATATTGAAGCGGTGCATGGGCTGGTGAAGGGTGGGGAGTTGTTGGAGTAATGCCTGTGCCGGTAAACATTCGAATTGCCACGCGCACGGATGTTCCTGCCATTATTCGCCTTTTGGCTGAAGATCCGCTGACTGGCATACGCGAGAATTACGATGCCGCGCATACGCATGCCGCGCCCTACTACACTGCATTCGACGCCATTACGCAGGATAAAAACCATCTGTTACTCGTTGCGGAGCAAGACGGAGCCGTCGTAGGCACACTGCAGCTCAGCTTTATCCCCGGCATGAGCTTTCAAGGCGCCTATCGTGCGCAAATTGAAGATGTCATGGTCGATAGTACTCGCCGTAATTTAGGCATTGGTAGTGCGCTGGTAGACCAAGCCATCGAGAGGGCAAAAGCACGACACTGCTCTGTTGTTCAGCTAACGAGCAACAAGAAACGCGACCAAGCGCATCGTTTCTACGAACGACTTGGGTTCGCCTCAACCCATGAAGGGCTGAAGCTTGCGCTCTAGTCCACCATCGGCAGCTTAAGCCCTTTTTCCTTCGCGCATTCAATCGCAATCTCATACCCAGCATCGGCGTGGCGCATGACGCCGGTTCCGGGGTCGTTGGTTAGGACGCGTTCGAGGCGTTGGTCGGCTTCGTCGGTACCATCCGCTACGATGACCATGCCGCTGTGCTGCGAGAAGCCCATGCCGACGCCACCGCCGTGGTGGAGGCTGACCCATGTGGCGCCGCCTGCGGTGTTGAGTAGCGCGTTGAGCAGCGGCCAGTCGGACACGGCATCGGAGCCGTCTTTCATCGCTTCGGTCTCGCGGTTGGGGCTGGCGACGGAGCCGCTATCCAGATGATCACGGCCGATGACGACGGGGGCGGAAAGCTCGCCATTTTTCACCATTTCGTTGAAGGCGCGGCCAAGCAATGCACGCTCGCCCAGCCCCACCCAGCAAATACGCGCGGGCAGGCCTTGGAAGCTGATGCGCTCGCGCGCCATGTCGAGCCAGTTGTGCAGGTGCGGGTTGTTCGGGATCAGCTCCTTCACCTTGGCGTCGGTTTTGTAGATATCCTCGGGGTCTCCCGATAGCGCCGCCCAGCGGAAGGGGCCGATGCCACGGCAGAAAAGTGGGCGGATATAGGCAGGCACGAAGCCCGGGAAATCGAACGCGTTTTTCACGCCTTCGTCTTTCGCGACCTGGCGGATGTTGTTGCCGTAATCCACCGTAGGGATGCCCATTGCGTGGAAGGCGAGCATGGCCTCGACCTGTTCGGCCATCGACGCTTTGGCGCGGCGGATGACTTCGTCGGGGTTTTTAACGCGCAGGGTTTTCGCTTCCTCGACGCTCATGCCTTTGGGCAGATAGCCGTTTAGCGGGTCATGCGCGCTGGTCTGGTCGGTCACCATGTCGGGGCGGATGCCGCGTTTGACCATCTCGGGGAAGATGTCTGCAGCGTTGCCGAGCAGTCCGACGGAAATCGGCGTTTTTGATTCTTTGATGAGGGCGAGCGCTTCATCCAGCGTCGTCGCCATTTTGTCGAGGTAGCGGGTTTTAAGGCGCATTTCGATGCGGGTGATGTCGCACTCCACCGCGAGCATGCTTGCACCGGCCATGGTTGCTGCGAGCGGCTGCGCGCCGCCCATTCCGCCGAGGCCGCCGGTCAAAATCCATTTGCCGGAAAGGTTGCCGCCGAAATGCTGTCGGCCCATTTCGACGAAGGTTTCATACGTGCCCTGCACGATGCCTTGGCTGCCGATATAGATCCACGAGCCAGCGGTCATCTGCCCGTACATCATGAGGCCTTTTTGGTCGAGCTCG
>JAUIBB010000028.1 GCA_030427685.1 Alphaproteobacteria bacterium | reverse complement strand
CCGCTGGTCTACAATCAGCGACGAGCTAAAAGCCGTTCGCAAGCGTTTCGCCACCAATAAAATCCTCTCGGCGCGCCGTACAGAGCTGACAGACGCCCCGTCGGCAGAGCCTATTTCACTTGAGGCCTTTATTGAAAAAGAGCCAATCACCATTGTTTGTTCGCGCTTAGGATGGATTCGTGCCTTTAAGGGGCATCATGACAGCTTGCCAGACCTGAAGTTTAAAGAGGGGGATTCGGCCTGCTTCCAGCTCAAGGCGAAGACAACGGATAAGCTGCTTGTCTTTACGACGGATGGTAAATTTTACACATTGCCATGTGACAAACTCCCCAGCGCCAAGGGGCAGGGCGAGCCAGTGCGGTTGATGATCGACCTCGATACCCAGCACGATCTCGTAGAAATGATGGTCTTTGATCCTGCGCGCAAGCTGCTGCTTGCTGCGGATAATGGCAAAGGATTCGTGGTGGAAGAGGCCGACGTAATTGCACAAACACGGGGTGGAAAGCAAATCCTCAATGTTACCAAGGGCGGCAAGGCAACCGTCTGTACACCAGCAACGGGCGATCATGTCGCCGTTATTGGTACGAACCGTAAGCTGCTGGTATTCCCGTTAGAGCAGATCCCGGTCATGAAGCGCGGTCAGGGCGTCTCGCTGCAAAAGTACAAAGACGCACATTTGGCGGATGTAAAAACCTTTAGTCTGGCAGAGGGGCTAAGCTGGCAAATCGGTGACCGTATGCGCACCGAAGCCGATATGAGCCCATGGCTAGGCGCGCGTGCTGCGCAAGGGAAGCTCCCGCCGGTCGGATTTCCGCGTAGCAATAAGTTTGGTGGCTAGCGCGACTTACTCGTGGATTGACTAACAGCCTGCTGTGCCTGCTGTGCCTGCTTTTTGTTTTGCACTTGAGGGGTTTCTACTTTTGGATCTTGAGCCTTCTTTGCCGTTACATGCTCTTCAGCAAGCGATTTGAAGCCATCAATAAGCTTGGGGTCTTCAATGTGGGGGACAAGGCCGTGGGTGATCTTTGGCTCAATATCTTTTTCGCCAGTCATCCAATGTACTACATTTTCCAGTGTGCTGCGTTGATCTGAGTCATGGGTCCATTCTTTTTGAGGAATCAGGCCCATTACTTCGTTGATGCCACGCTGAAGGTGTAGTTGGTAAGAAAGCGTTACCGCCTTAGGATTGTAGCTATAGCTGCCATCCTCTTTCGCCAGCTTGCTGGCAAGTGAGTGGGTCTCGCGCTCGAGCAATTTGAGGTCAAGCTTACCGGTTTCCTGATCTGTACTGTTGTTCAGGATCTGATTGGCGTACTCTCTATAGCGCTCACCCATTACAGCCTCGTTGTATTGTTATCGTTAATACTCAACTCATATCAGTAAGCATAACGCAAAAAAATTAAAATTATATTAATTTTTTGGCAATACAAAAATTCTTAAATAACCCGTAAAGCCGGGAACTTAACGATGATCGAGGTTACCCGGTCATAGGTGGTTTTTACCTCTAATGTCCCCTGATGCATGGCAATCAGCAGGCGTGCGAGGGCCAAATCCAGACCATGACGGCTGCGTGAGGTAGCCCCTAAGGTTGGTGCTGCCGCATACGAGAAGATCAACGAAACCTCCTGCGCTTTAATAGAAGTGGTGATGCGGATGGTCTCGCCACGGGTGAGCTGGTGGCTGGCTGCGGTGAGGATGCTAAGGATCATCTGCTTAATACGCAGTTCATCGCCGTGGATCTGGACGGTCTCCTGCGTAATGTCGTTCTGGATTTCAAAGCCGCTATGCTGCTTCTCACGGAAGATACGAATGGACTTCTGTAGCACAAACATCAGGTCAACATCGGTCTCGCTAAGGGCGAGCAGGCCGGTCTCTGCCTTTGAGAGGGTCTGGATATCCCGCAGCATCGAAAGCAACTGCTGAGCATGCTCGTAAATATCATATGCCGGAGCAAGGTATTTGGTGTTGCCAATGGGGCCGAAATGCTGGTCTTTGACGGTTTCACTATGGGCAAGGATGACTTCAACCGGCTCGGTCAATTCCTGCCCCACATAGGCAAAAAAGTCTGCTTTCACCTGATTGGTTAGCTGGGCGGCTTCTTTGATGCGGGTCAGCTCATTGTTTTTAAGCCGTGCCTCTGCTTCAATGCGCCGCCGTTCTTCAATATAATCGTAAAGGCGCCGGATCTCCGTTGCCAATTGTTCAATTTCCAGAGGGCCCTGCATGATATCTTCATGAAATGGTACCCCGCGCACAATAGAGGCGGTTTGTTCAGTCAGGGTAATGACGGGATGAATAATACGCTTACGAACCGTCCATAAGACAAAAAGTAAGAATAAGGCAATAACGGCCAACTGAAACAGGCGCGGTGCAAGCAGCTTGTAAATGGCATGCTGGCTCTGGACGCCATCAATTCCCAGAAAAATAATGTAAGGATAGCGGCTGGAGCGCTCGTAATACGAATAAACCGCGTTACTATCGAACAGCGAGCCGTGCGAATACAGGGCTGATTTTACTTTGTTGAAGTCTTCTTTCGCCAGCTTATTCACATCGAAATGCGATGCAAAAAACTGCTCGGATGGGCCCGACTGGGTGAGGAGCGTAAGGGCGAGGTTCGTAATGGCAAAACGAATGCCGCTATCTTTCATGGAGCGCGCAATATCTGCATTCAGCGAAGTGGTATCCAGCGAAACAGCGACGGATCCAACATAGGTACCATTTTTATCGGTCAGGCCGATGCTAAGAGGCACAATCCATTTATGCGACAGGCGGCCCTCAATGGGGCGCCCAATATGTACTTTCCAAGGCTCTGCAATGGACTTTTTAACATAATCGCGATCAGAGACATCAATCGGCTTTTCTAATACACCCAGATTATTTGAAACCGAAATCGCCTGCGATTTGTTGACCCAGGCCAACACAAGGCGCTTGGGGCCTTCTGCTTTGGTAAAAGAGAAGAAAAGTTGCGCAATGTTTTGGGGGTTATCTCCGGTTGCCTGAATCTGACGGCCAACGGACTCAAGGATATAGGAGGCATTTTCGATTTCGACAATCAGTCCACGGTCAAGGCGCAGCGCCTCGCTCTCCATTTGTTTATGAACATCACGCTGGTAATTACCAAGGGTCTCAACCGTGACCCAAATGGATACCAGCAGCAAAATGAAGACAATAAAAACCGACAGCAGCGTGAAGTCGCGACTTAGGGATGGCTGCGTGCGGTTAAGGCTCATAGGTGGGGAGTATAAGCAAAAACAGAGTGCTCTGCAATCAAGCGCTTAGATGGTGGCTAACAGGTTCGCTAACTCGTTGTTGATGCGTTGTTTCAGATACCTGCGCGCTTGGCATTTCCGCAGTTTTATCCAGCGCCGTAGCAGTTGTTTGCAGCGATGAAGGTACCGTAGGTTCGGTGGAGGCGGCAGTATGGGAAGCCGCCTGCTTCTTACCCAGAATCGGAGCAAGGATACGGGTGAAGGCATAAAGCGTGACGCTGGTAATGACTGTATAAAAGCCATCCAGCCCAATATAGCTCAATATACGGCTACGCACCCGATCTGGATGAGCGCCCGTACGGAGAATCTCTGTCCCTCGGTCGGTCATTGCTTTGTTTGCAGCGGTGGCAGCTTCTACTTCCTGCACAATGGCAGGGGTGTTTTTGCCAAGACGCTTATCCAGCCAGCGCCCCAATTCCGTAGAGCGGCGATCAATAGATTCGCCGGTTGCACGTGCTAGTGGGCTTTTGTTTGAGCCAAGCAGTAGCGAGGTGCCAAGCGTTGCGGCAAATGCAAAGATACGGGAGAAGAAAACCGAGCCCCAGGTCTGCTTGGGCATCGATTCCATTGCCTCGTGGGCGGCTACTACGTCTGGATTGTTGGCGACGCCATCCTCGCCATAATACATGCGATCAAATTTCTTAACGAGGCGCGCCTTGTTATCCTCAAGCCATTTAACAGGCAGCACCGAAACAAGTGTGCCGCCAGCAAAGAGGGTCGCAATAGTCGCGTTGGAGTTGATGGCCTGCTCGAACTTTGGAAAGCGTGCCGAAATTTTTTGAACAAACTGCTCGTAATGCGGTGAGGTGCGCGGGTGGTCGCGTAGGATCCATGTCAGCAAAACAGAAACAGCAGTCACGCCAAAGAAGCCAACACCTGTATAGGTCAGCTGGTTGAAAAGCCGTTCGCCGCGCGTATGGCTGCGGAAGCCCTCCGCGATGATCGTCGAGCGCGTCTGCTGGTTCGCCTGCGCGCGATCTTCGCCGGAATGGGGCGGCTTTATGGCCTGTTCTGTAAGTGCTTCGGTCACACTACTCCTACGTTAATAAGAAATAATAGCATTGTTTGGGGTGCTATTTTGTGAAGCTTTTGTGACGATTAAGGGGCATAATTGCTCTAATTTCCGGGAGTTATAGGGGGGATCCGGCAGGTACCAGCTGCCAATAGCGCTGCAGGAGGGAGCAGGAGGTAAAAAGGCCAGCCTGTAGGCCTCGCGGGGGTCGATATAATGGACGATTCTGGTCATCATTCCTCCTGTTATGCGCAATGCTGTGCGGACAACAGGCAGGGAGCGTATCGGGAAAAATGCTGGCGATAGTGACGCCAAATCCATCTCGTGGCCGCTTTAGCTGCTTGTTTAACGTGCCCGCAAGTTGGATAAATCAGCACGTATTCTGTGGTCGGAGTATAATGCTGCGCCGCACCCTGTCAAGCTGGCTAGTGGCAAAAAAGGGGCGCAGCCCCGAAACTTCACGGAACTGTCACACAAGAAATCGCCCCGGCTGGGTATGATGCAGTGTGAAATAGTTTACGTATGGAGGGATTTTTATGTCCATTAACGATCAGGCAGAAATTGCACAGAAATCTCAGCCAGATACTGCTGCTGATCTCGCGCAGGAAACTTCGACAGTGGCCGAAGTGGCGGATCTAGCTGCCCGTGCGCCAATCAAGCCGCCAGAGCATAGGGATGTTGAGCACTCCGATACGGTGAATATCAACGTCAATAATGTAGAAAAAAATTCTAAACCCCAGCAGGCCACAGAGGCATCTGTAGATACACGTGTTGTGGCACCGGAAGAGCCAAAAAAACCAGAGCTGTCTTCGACCATGGCTGTCTCACCAGAAGGAGAGCTCCTTACGTCACCGCACGAAGAAGCAAAAAAGACGCTGACAGCAGAAGACATTTCCAAAGCCCCGCTGACGGTCAGCAAAGAAGAATTTGCTCAAGCAGAGCGCAATTTGGCAGAATATTTCGGCAATTGCTTTGAAGCGCGCGGATTAAAGAATCTAACCGCAGATCTCGTTCTCTCCCTTGAGAATGGTTATGAAAGAACCGGTGAAGAAGTGGCAGGTAGCGATGTCGCCGCCAATGCTATCCGTTTCAATTTTACCGGTAGCGAGATTGAAAGTAACCATGTGCTGATGAATGGGCAGCTACTGGGAATGCTTTACGAGCACCCGCTGATTGGTGCCTTGGTAAAAGACTCACATCCCCAAACGGCTAATTTTCGTCCACCCGAAGAACGCGTGGCGAGTCATGAAGCCATATTGAGTGCATCCGAAGCAAAAGCAGACATCCCCGGCGAGTTGGGTTTTTTCCTGGGTAACTTATCGGATGCCGACTATGCGCTGATGATTAAGCTGCTGGCAGCGAACGCGCATGTAAAACCTACAGCGCCTGAGGCTGAAATAGATGCAGCCCTCCAGCGGCATCAGCCGGTGAACCCTAAAATTGCCGCATTGGCCCATATTGAGGTTAAGGAGCAAGCCCCCACGGCAGACCCGACGCCGGTGAAGCCATCGCAGGCAGAGGAAGCATCACTGAAGGACGTAGCGGCCAATACAAGCACGGCAGATGCCTCCGCCGATGCCTCGAAAACAGAACTGACGGCGGATACCGCCGTGCAGGCTGACACACGCGTGAGCATCCCCGCGCAGGAACAGGGGAAGGTAATGGCGCACGCGCAGGAGCCGCAAACGGCGATCGGGGCATAACGGTGCCATTGCTTCCTGATACAGCGCTTTCCGGGTTCTGGCCAGATCAGGCCATCCGCTCGGTGACGCGCTGGGTTCAGGGGTTAATCGGGCATACGGATTTTTCACCGGAAGAAACACTGGCCGAAGCAGCGAATGTTGATCCGCGCTTAGTGCCACGTGTTCCCATGAGTGCTGAGAATATTGATGTGCACTTGCTCAGCGAGCTCGGAAAGCTGGGCCTAAAGCGCGGAAAACTGATTACCGAAGCATCACACCCGGAATTGATGCAGGCATGGAAAACGATGAGTGCGCGCGCCGGCCTGAAGAAAGCGCCGCAATTGATTCTGGCAGAAAGCGATGCGGCCAATGCGTTGGCAGTCACTCCTGAGGAGGTCGTTGTAACCACCGGCCTCTTTAAGTTGTTGGATGCGCGGGAAGTCACCGCAGTGCTGGGGCATGAGTTCGGCCACGAGAAAAGCAACCATCAGCGTCCTCGCATGCTGGCAACCGCACTTTTGGGGGGAGCGGGTGTTATACTTGGTGATCGGTTCGCTCGGCAAGGTGGCGTCGGCGCACTATTACAAAAATGGGTGAAGGGCGACGGGAAGGTCAAACAATTCCTGAACTGGAAGTTTGGCGCAGAGGCTAGGCCATCCTCCGTATTGGGTTCGCTGATCTATATGGCCATTGGTGGTGGAATCGGCAGTGTGCTCGCCAATCAATTAACGGTACGGCCAACAGAGTTGGATGCGGATGCCAAAAGCGTTGCAATCTCTGGGGATCCGCAGGCGCTTATCAGCGCACTCAGCAAGCTCGATGCGGCGCGCCCGACCAATTCACCGGGGCGACTGCTATCCTATTTGCAGTCCGGCTATCCCAGCACCAAAACGCGTATCGACAGATTGCGCAGTATGGTGGCGCATGCGCCAGCCGAGCCGCTATTGGCTTCGGCAGAGCTTCCGGCTGCTTTATCGGGGCATCCCGGATATCAGGTACAGCAGGTTGCGGCCGATGCACGGTTGGTAGAAACACCTGGGGCTGCTATCGCCCTCCACTAGACTTTCCTGCATAACTGCGCTATTGGCGCCTGCATGAGCGATCTCGTTACCATTACCACTTTCTATAGTTTTACCCCGCTGGAAGATCCCGGTTCGGCACGCATGCCTGTATTGGAGCGGATGCGAGCACTGGGTATTCGTGGCACGATTACCCTCGCGCATGAAGGCGTCAACGCGACAATTTCTGGGGCAGCCGACGCCATTAGTGGCTTGATGCTGTTTCTCGCAGATTATCTGGGGTTAAGCACAGAAATGCAGCGTGAGAGCCATTTCTCGGAACAGCCGTTCCAGCGTAGTAAAGTGAAGGTAAAGCGCGAATTGATTTCATTAGGGGTTCCCACATTTCCGGCCCAATGTGTGGGAGAATACGTCGCGCCGGCAGACTGGAATGACCTCATCACCGCGCCGGATGTGATTACCATCGATACCCGGAATGCGTACGAATATGTGCTTGGGCATTTTCAGGGAGCCCGCAATCCGGGCACTCGCAATTTCAAACAAATGGTGGCGTTCACGCAAGAGCATCTCACGCCGCCCTCGGGCAAACGCATCGCCATGTATTGCACTGGCGGCATTCGCTGTGAAAAGTATTCCTCTTACCTTGTCTCACTTGGTTTTTCCGAAGTCTACCACCTGAAAGGCGGCATCCTTGCCTATTTAGAGCAAATCCCGCCAGAACAGTCACTTTGGGAAGGCGGATGTTTTGTGTTCGATGAGCGCGTAGCCGTTGGGCATGGGCTGCAACCTGTTGCTGCGGAGGCGGTGTAGGATGAGCCGTTGCCCCGTTTGCGATAAGCCTACTGCCGCCAGCCACAAGCCTTTCTGCTCGGTGCGCTGCCGTGATGTAGATCTCAATCGCTGGTTCACCGGCGCTTACAGTGTGCCTGCGGTAGAGCTGGATGATATCGATGAAGAAAGCCTCGAACGGGCCGCAGCGATGATCGAGGATGAAAGCGCAAAACACTGACCTTGTTGCCACGCAGGTGACATAATGACAAATAAGCAGAAAAGTGCGCTTGCCATGGGCGAATGCTTTGGCTATAGCACTGCGTGCGCAACGCGTGGCCAGGTAGCTCAGTCGGTAGAGCAGGGGATTGAAAATCCCCGTGTCGGCGGTTCGATTCCGTCCCTGGCCACCACCGCGCCGATGTGAAGAGCGTCTGTGAACAGCTCTTTTTCTGCCATTTTTTTGATTGAAGTTTGAGTCGCTTGGGGCGTGTGCTTCCCGAGTGCGGGGTGGTTATTTGTCGAACACTTCTTCGCGGGTGACGCCCCAGACATCCGCTTTGCGAATCCATGCCGCTACATTTTGTATTTCGACACGGCACCAGTCTGGGGTGCATTCCTTCAGCGGCGCGATCACCATGGGTTCTGCCCGCATAATGGCCTGTGCGTCAGAAGAGGGGGCGGCATAGAGGGTTTGGGGTTTATCAAGGATCATGATGCTGCGCTTTCCATCAAGCACGCTTTTATGCACCCAGCCAATGGCGCCTTCATAATCACGAATCCGGCGCCAGTGGGCAAATTCCTCGATGATTTCGACCGGCAAGTGAGCGCGGTGATACGACCAGCGAATAGGATAGCGCCTGCCAGGGCCGACACGGACATTCACATCATTTGATTTCAACGAAACATAGCGGGGGATAGGTAGGCCCGAGGGATTGAGAATCGACATATCCTGTGCCGCCCAGACAGGAGCAGTCAAAAACAGGAGTAAAAAACAAAGGGCGTATCGCATGAGCGATATATAGCAAGCCCAGCGCGAATGTCTATGCGGCTTGCCGTGGAGCGCAAACCGGACAATGCGGATCACGCGTCAGGCTGCTGATGCGCTGGCTGTGCGTGCGTCCATCGAAGAAGGCAAGGCGGTTGATAAGTGCCGGCATACCCAGTGCAACGCGTACAACCTCCAGGGCCTGCATGCTTCCGATAATGCCGGCAAGTGGCCCCACCACTCCAGATTCACGGCAGGTATTGGCCTCGGGCGCATCCGGGTGTACCACGCACTGATAGCAGGCGGTATTGGTGTGGTGCGCCGGGTCAATACTCATTACTTGCCCTTCAAACCCAGCAAGTGAGGCGCTCACAAGAGGGGTGCCCAATGCAATGCAGGCGGCATTTACGGCAAAGCGCGAGGCAAAATTATCGCAACCATCCGCAACGATATCGTATTCACGAATAACCGACTCGGCATTCTCGGCGGTAATGGCAAAAGGGTGCGTACTAACATGGATTTCCGGATTAAGCTCTGCCACCCGGTCGCTGGCGCTTTCAACCTTTAGGCGTCCAACGTCGCCTGTTTCATGAATGATCTGCCGCGCAAGATTGGAAAGTTCTACCCGGTCGTCATCGATGATGCCAAGATGCCCAATCCCCGCCGCTGCCAGATAGGTAATCAATGCTGAGCCAAGCCCTCCCGCGCCGACTATCAGTACCCGCGTGCGAAGCAAGGTGGTTTGGCCAGCCTCTCCGATTTCCGGCAGCAATATCTGCCGGGCATAACGGCGCTGTTGGTCGAGCTGCATTAAAGACCTGCGAACAAATCCGTCGAGATATAGCGTTCTGCCGAAGATGCTGCGACGGTCACAATAAGTTTGCCCTTCATTTCTGGGCGTTTGGCTATTTCGAGAGCTGCCCAAATGCTGGCGCCGGAAGAAATGCCCACGGGAATGCCATCGAGCTTCGCGGCATCGCGTGCGGTCTCAAAGGCATCGGCATTGCTGACGACCATGACTTCATCAATCACCGAGCGATTGAGGTTGTCGGGGATAAACCCGGCACCGAGTCCTTGAATTTTATGTGGTCCGGGGTTGCCGCCCGAAAGAATGGCACTGTCTGCTGGCTCCAGTGCAATGATTTTAATATTTGGATTTTTTTGCTTCAGCCATTTTCCGACGCCACTGACCGTTCCGCCAGTGCCAACACCGGCAATAAAGACATCCACTTTACCGGCGGTATCTTCCCATACTTCACGGGCAGTGGTGGCTTCATGAATGGCGGGGTTTGCGGGGTTCTGGAATTGTTGAAGTAAAATCGCGTTTGGGTCGTTTGCAACAATTTCCTCGGCCTTTTCGATGGCGCCGCGCATGCCTTTGGGGGCAGGTGTCAGCTCAAGCTGTGCACCGAGGAAGACTAGCATTTTTCGGCGCTCCAGCGACATGGATTCCGGCATCGTCAGAATCAGTTTGTAGCCTTTGGCGGCGCAAACAAACGCCAGCGCAATGCCCGTATTTCCTGAAGTTGGCTCTACCAGAACAGATTTGCCGGGCGTGATTTTTCCTTCACGCTCTGCGGTTTCAATCATCGACAGGGCGATGCGGTCTTTGACCGAGGAAAGCGGGTTGAAGAATTCAAGCTTGGCATAAATATCTGCCTGCGCATCCGCCTGTTTTGCTATACGATTGAGGCGCACCAGCGGTGTGTGGCCAACAGTTTCCAGAATGCTGTCATACATGCGCCCACGCGGTGCATCTAAATGGTCGAGGGCAGGACGAACTGTGTTCATGGTAAAATCCTTTGGTTTTTATTTTATCCTTGAGTGCCGGTTGAGCCGAAGCCACCCGTGCCACGCGACGTGCTGGGCAATTCGATGACTTCGCTGAACGCAGCGCGGCTATACGGAGCGACAACCATTTGTGCGATGCGCATGCCGCGCTCGACAACGAATGGCTCCTTTCCGAGATTGATGAGGATTACCCCAACTTCGCCGCGATAATCTGCATCAATCGTGCCCGGTGTGTTGACGAGCGTCACCCCCGATTTCAGCGCAAGGCCAGAACGCGGACGAATTTGTGCCTCGTACCCATCGGGCAAGGCGATACACAGGCCGGTTGGTATCAGGGCACGTTCACCGGGTGCTAGCGTTTTAGGCTCCGTAACGGCGGCAAGCAAGTCCATGCCTGCGCTGTGTTCGGTGGCATAAGATGGCAGGGCAAGCCCCTCGGCGTGAGGCATGCGGGTAACGGAAATGGTAACGGGATTGCTCATGCGCGGGTTCCTTTCACAAGACGGGTTGGAAGCTTTTGGGCAAAATGCCCACTGATTTTTTCAACGAGGCGGTGTGCTACGGCGTGCTTATCCATCTGTTCCCATGCCTCTTCGCCTTCGGCAGAAAGCAGGGTAATCTGATTGGTGTCGGCGCCAAAAACGGCGCCACCAGTAACGGCATTCGCCAACAACCAGTCACAATTTTTTGCTTTACGTTTCGCACGTGCATTAGGGAGGAGCTTGTCGGTCTCTGCTGCAAAGCCAATGACCAGCGCCGGGCGTTTTTTACTGTTGCTGATGGTCGCCAGAATATCAACGGTGGGTACCAGCTCCAGCGTCAAACGGCTGGCGGCTTTTTGTTTCTTGAGCTTTTGCAGGGCTGGTTTCTCCATTCGCCAGTCTGCAACCGCCGCGGCACCCACAAAAATATCGGCAGGAAGCGCCTGATTCACTGCCGTTAGCATAGCTTCGGCATCAGTGACATGCTGTGTTGTAACGCCTTGCGGATCAGGCAGCGTGACGGCCCCACTGATAAGCGTGACCTCTGCGCCAGCCATGGCAAGGGCTTCTGCAATGGCGTGCCCTTGCTTGCCGGATGAACGATTGCCCAAATAGCGTACAGGGTCGATTGGTTCGGCGGTGGGGCCGCTGGTAACAATGGCACGTTTGCCGGAAAGAGGGGTGTTGCCCGTGCGTGATTGCTGGGAAAGGAATTGCAGAATATCGGCAGGCTCTGCCATACGGCCCACACCAAATTCGCCGCAGGCCATGCTGCCCTCGGTTGGTTGAATCACACGACTGCCATCAGCTTTGAGCTGGCTGATATTACGCTCTGTCGCCGGGTGCGACCACATTTTATGGTTCATTGCCGGGGCGACTATCACCGGTTTGTTCGTGGCGAGTAAGGCGGTCGTCGCGAGGTCATCAGCAATACCTGCACTCATTTTAGCCAGAATATCGGCACTGGCAGGCGCAACCAACACCAGATCCGCCACACGTGAGAGCTCGATATGCCCCATTTCGACTTCGTCGGTGAGGGAAAAAAGATCGTCATATGTCTTGGTGCCGGTGAGGGAAGAGACCGCCAGCGGTGTAATGAATTTTGCGCCACCACGGCTGAGAATCGTCGTCACGGTGACGCCTTGCGCACGTAGCAAGCGTATCAGCTCCAGCGCCTTATATGAGGCGACCGAGCCGGTGATAATAAGCAAAACACTTCGCGGGAGGGACATACATCCACCGTTATTGTTGAATTTGCCTGTGGTTTACTGGATTTTCTGCGGTGCGGCAACTTACAATTCGCTCACAAAACGAGCAGCCCGCGGCTTGCAATATCAATGGCTAGCAGCGCAAGAAAGCCCCACCCTAACCGTAGCAGGGTTTTATGGCGGCGTTCTTCAGCAGCCTGGGCCTCCTGAAAGGCTGTTGGGGCAAGCGGCACGCCTTGCTGCTGCACTTGCTCGAGGAACTGCTTGGCTTCGCGCAGGACACGTGGCGCATCGCGCAGCGTATCGACCGCCTCTTTCGCGAATGATTTGACGCGTGCCGGGCCAGAGAGGTGCTCTGCCGCCCAGTCACGAATCAGCGGTTCGGAAAGCTGCCACATGTTGATACCCGGATTAAGGCCGCGCCCGACACCTTCTGCTGTCATCATCGTTTTTTGTAACAGCAGTAAATGCGGCTGCGCTTCCATCTCGAAGGTCTGCGCAATGGAAAGCAGTTGCCCCAGCAGGCGACCCACCGATATTTCGTTCAGCGCTTTCCCCATAATAGGGCTGCCAACGGCACGCGCTGCCTGCGCGAATTGTTCGATAGAAACATGCGGAGGAATATAGCCGGCCTCGCGATGTAACCGCGCAACTTCAAGATAATCCCCCTGAAGAAATGCCCAGAGAATCTGCGCGAGGATCAGCTGGCTCTCATGGTCAATACGCCCCATGATGCCAAAATCAACGGGCGCTAAACGCCCATCCGGGAGCACGAATAAATTGCCGGGATGCATGTCGGCATGGAAGAAGCCATCGCGAAAAACCTGATTGAAGAAGGCGCGTGCGGCATGCTCCATAGTACGATGAAGGTCAATGCCTGCCGCCTTTAGTCCCTCAATATCACCCGCAGAAATACCATGGATGCGCTCTGTTACCAGTACCCGCTTGGCAATAAAATTCCAATACACCTGTGGTACATAAAAGTCTGGATCATCCTTGCTGTTTGCTCGAAGTTCCTCTGCTGCTGCCGCTTCAAAGCGTAAGTCGAGCTCCACCTGAATTGTATCGGCAAAAGTTTTTACAACGGCCATGGGTTTGAGGCGCTTGTATTGTGGCAGGCGTCGCTCAATCAGTGCGGCAAGCCAGTACATCAGGTCGATGTCGCGTGCGAAGGCTTTTTCGATGCCCGGGCGAAGAATTTTAACTGCAACATCCTGACCGTCTTGGGTGACAGCAAAATGTACCTGCGCGATCGAGGCGGCGGCGACGGCCTCTTCCTCGAATGAGCGAAACAGCACATCAACCGGTGCGCCCAGCTGCTCTTCTACAGTGCGTCTGGCAATGCTGGAAGCAAACGGGGGGAGATCGTCTTGTAGCTCGGTAAGGTCGCGCGCGATGTCATCGCCTATTAAATCTGCGCGTGTGGAGAGTGCTTGTCCCGCTTTGATGAAGCTTGGCCCAAGAGCCTGAAGCGCGAGTGAAAGACGTTGGCCGGGACGAAGCTTTTTACGTTGTTTGGGAACCAGCCTGCAAAGCAGCAACAGCAATGGCGGCGCCCCAATTGCATCCAGGCCAAACAGGGCATCATGGCGCGCAAGTTTCCAGCCGATACCAAGCAGGCGCAAACTGTATTTAAGATCACGCAGCATCAGATGCGCCACCCCTGATGAATCGCTACGGTGCCGAAGGTGAGATTGTCGTAGCGCACGCGGCCAAATCCAGCTTTCTGCATCATGGCGGCTAATTCTTTTTGTGGTGGAAACATACGGATAGATTCAACCAGATACTGATAGGAATCCTTATCCTTTGCGACCCACTCACCGATCTTAGGAATGACGTGAAATGAATAGCTGTCATAGAGTTTTGCAAGCAGGGGGATGCTCACTTTGCTGAACTCAAGGCACAGAAAATGTCCGCCGGGTTTCAGCGCGCGGTATGCATCGTTGAGCGCTTGTTGAATGTTGGTGACGTTGCGTAATCCGAAGGCGATGGTGATGACATCCAGCGATTGGTCCGCAACGGGAAGATGCTCTGCATTGCCGCATACCCATCGTAATCCCTCTGCCTCGCCACTATCAAACTGGCGCGCCCATCCGGCCTTCAGCATATCGTGATTAATATCGCAAATGGTGACGGGGGCACCTGTGCGCGCTTTGAGCCGCACAGCAATATCGCCCGTACCCCCGGCTAGATCGAGGATATTTGATGCGGTATTTGCATGAACGCGGCGAACAAAATCATTTTTCCAAAGCCGGTGGAGGCCGCCGGACATCAGGTCATTCATGATGTCGTAATTACCCGCTACCGATGAAAATACGCCGCGCACGAGCCCTTCTTTGCTGTCGCGCTCAACCGTGCGAAAGCCAAAAGAGGCAGAACTATTCTCGGTGCTATCTTGTGTTTTGGGCTGCATAACCTATACCTTAGGTTGCCGCTGGTAGCGGTTTTTTTGCTGCTTCACAAGCGCTAACAGGGAAAAACATGCCGGAATTGCCAGAAGTCGAAACAACGCGCCGTGGATTGCAGCAGTCGATTGCCGGAAGGCGCGTTCTTGAGGTAACGGTTCGTCGTCGAGATTTGCGTCAGGAAATTCCACAAGCATTTGAAGATATTATTAAAAATAGAGTGATTTCTGAAGTGAGCCGTCGGGCAAAATACCTGCTTATCACGCTTGATTCTGGCGAAACCCTGCTGGCGCATTTAGGCATGTCTGGCAGCTTTGTCGTGTTGTTGAGCGATAATTATGTGCCGCGCACACACGATCACATGATATTGACGCTTGAGGGCGGATTACTGGCGGTTTTCAATGATCCTCGCCGCTTTGGTGTGCTCACGATCCTTAAAACGGGAGAAGAGGGGGCGCATCCGCTGCTAAAACACCTAGGGCCAGAGCCTCTTTCAAAGGATTTTTCTTCCATCTATTTGGCAGCAGCGCTGCAGCGTAAAAAAGGGGCAATTAAGCCTGTGCTGATGGATCAAAAACTGGTTGTTGGTGTAGGGAATATTTATGCCAGTGAAAGCCTGCATTTATGCGGCATAAATCCTCAGTTGCCGGCGATTCAAGCTGCTAAAAAATCAGAAGAAATAGTGGCTGCTATCCGGGTGACGCTGGAGGCTGCAATTCAGTCCGGTGGATCGACCCTGCGTAACTATGTCGGCTCGGGTGGAGAGGGAGGGTATTTTCAGCATCATTTTCGAGTTTACGATCGCGCTGGCGAACCCTGTTTTTCCTGTGGTGAAAAAATACAAACCTGTGTGCAGGCAGGACGTGCAACTTACTGGTGCAGTGTTTGTCAGCCTATTCAGAAAAAATGGCTCAAACGCTGATATTTTTGATAAAATGCGCGCCAAAAAAAAATCTTTCGATTCGGTGTCGAAAAGCGCTTGACGGAGTCGATTGGCGTCGTTAGTTTCGCCCTCCTCGGAAGACATAAATTTGAAACAACAAAGTGGGTTTACCATGGCACATCATAAATCGGCGAAAAAGCGCATTAGGCAAACAGAACGCAGAACGGATGTTAACCGTTCGCGCATGAGCCGCATCCGGACATTCGTAAAAAAAGTTGAAACCGCTATCGCGAGTGGCAATGCTCCCGAAGCGCAGGCTGCACTGAAAACTGCACAGCCTGAAATCATGCGTGGTGTTACCAAGGGCGTTCTCGCACTTGGCACGGCGTCGCGTAAGGTCAGCCGTTTGGCAAAACGCGTGAAGGCGTTGTCGGCTGCTTAAGCAGCACCTCTAAAAAAATAATTCGATTCTCGACTCTGTGTGTGTCGCGTCCCATGTGGGCTCGCAATCCCCCCTCTATTGCCCTGTTCTGGGTAATATCCAGTGAACGATAAAACGAAATGCAGGTGACGTATGACTTCTACGGCAAGTGCCCTTTATCCCACCTATGCTGGCGACATCACCCCGATTGAAGCGTGGAGCGCTCTGGTCAGCACCCCTCAAGCACAATTAGTAGACGTCCGTACACAGGCGGAATGGTCTTTTTCCGGAGTCCCCTTGCTGGACTCGATCAGTAAGACCCTGAAAATGATC
>JAUIBB010000027.1 GCA_030427685.1 Alphaproteobacteria bacterium | reverse complement strand
TTTCAGCAATGAACGGATGGCACTGCCGGTTTGTTCTCTCGCTTTAAGTTCTAGCATTTGTCCCAGCAACACCAGCGTGGTGATCACCGCTGCTGCCTCAAAATAAACGGCAACAATGCCGTCATCACTGCGGAACGTGTCAGGGAACAGTCCCGGCGCAAGTGCCGCCACCATGCTATAGCCCCACGCCACGCCCGTTCCCATCGCAACAAGCGTGAACATATTAAGATGACGGGTTTTAAGTGACTGCCAGCCGCGCTGAAAGAACGGCAACCCACACCACAGTACAACAGGGGTGGCCAGTCCCATTTGAATCCAAACAGAAAGCTGCGGCGAAACCATGTGTTTCAGCCCCAGTACATGCCCGCCCATTTCCAACGCAAAGACCGGAAGGGAAAGCACAAGTGCAATCCAGAAGCGACGGCGCATGTCTACATATTCATGGCTCACAGTTTCTTCCGCCGCTATGGTCTCAGGCTCCAGCGACATCCCGCAAATCGGGCAACTTCCAGGCTTCGGCTGACGCACTTCTGGGTGCATCGGACAGGTATAGATCACTTCAGAAGGATCGGCACCCGCTGGTAAAGGTTTTGTTTCTTTATGCTCATGCTGATGATGGCAGCAGCTTTTCTCTTGAGACTGGCTCATGATGTTTCCTTGTTATGTTCATTAGAATCGTCTTTTGCGCGTAAGAACAGGCGCTCTCCTGCAAAAATAACGACCAACCCCACCAGTGATGCCCAGATCACCAGCATATCGGATTGTGCTTTAACCCAAAGGAATGCGCCGAGTATAACGACATCCAGCACAATTGCGGTGATAAGAATGGCAGCGTTGGCTTTGACCTCCTCGCGCAAATGGCGCAGCACACCCCAATGGATGGCAATATCCATGATGATATAGAAGATAGCACCGAGTGAGGCGATACGGCTGAGATCAAAGAAGATGGTCAGTAACATGGCAATCACGATGGTGTAGACCAGTGTGTGTTTCTGGATGCTGCCCGGCATGCCGAAATGGCTGTGCGGCACCAGTTTCATATCGGTCAGCATGGCGAGCATGCGCGATACCGCAAACACACTGGCGATCACACCAGAAACCGTGGCGATAATAGCAAAGCCAACCGTAAACCACAGCCCCCATTGCCCGAATGCGGGGCGCGAGGCTTCCGCCAATGCGTAGTCTTTGGCTTTGACAATTTCTTCGATGGAAAGATTTGCGCCTACAGCCAGCGACACCATGAGATAGAGCCCTATACAGATCGCGAGCGAGATGATGATGGCACGGCCTACATTCTTATGCGGTTCTTTGATTTCGCCGCCGCTATTGGTGATGGTGGTAAAACCCTTATACGCCAGAATACCTAGCGCAACTGCGCCCAAAAACCCGCTAAAACTTGTCTCACTTGGCGCGACGGATACGCTCTCAAAAGTAAAACCAGAAGCGTATAACCCTCCTGCGGCTAATAGCACCAAACCACCAATCTTGATAAAGGCCATGAAGAAGGAAAAGGTTTGGATGAATTTATTGCCTAAGATATTCACCATAAATGCAAAAGCCAGAAGACCTACTCCGAGCGCAGGCACAAGCCAGCTATGTTCGCCGACATCAAACAGCTGAAGTGTGTAAGTGCCGAAAGTACGGGCAACCAGACTTTCATTGATGACCATCGAAAAATACATGAGCAACGCGCAGGCAGCGGTCATAGTGCCTTTGCCGTAAGCCTTTTGTAGGAACATGGCGATACCACCTGCGCTGGGATAGGCATTTGCCATCTTCACGTAGGAATAGGCACTAAATCCAGCAACAATGCCCGCCACCAGAAAGGCCAGCGGAAACCACTCCCGCGCCAGCTCAGCCACCTGACCAGTAAGGGCAAAAATCCCAGCGCCAATCATCACACCTGTGCCCATCGACACCGCTCCCCAGAGCGTCAGGCTGTTTTTCTTATAATTCGATGATTTGTCGTTAGCGTGTTCCATTTTGTGCCTATTCGTACTTTTTAAGCAGCGCCATAATCTCAGCGATACGTTCTTTTGTAAGATTCTCGTCTTTGCTGGCGCAAGCATCCGTTACACATGCAGCCATGTGCGTTTCCAGCACTCCTAACTCGATAGTTTTAATAGCGTTTCTGGCGGCGCGAAGCTGGGACATGATGTCCACGCAATACTTGCCGTCATCAATCATACGCTTAACCGCTTCAAGCTGACCAACAGCGCGGTTAATCTTTGCAACTTGGTTTTTGTGACTTGGATGAATTGACATCGACGATCTCCTTATACCCCTATGGGTATATACCCATAGGGGTATAATGTCAATCTATCTGTATGCACTAGTGGGTTGGCTCTTAGACCACTGCAAAGTAAAGCATGCGTATACTCTAAATGCTTTGCAATCTTGTGCTTAATACGATAGCCATCTCTTTAATTGAGGGCAGTAAATGGTTTGTATAAGCTCCGTTTACGTCCACCATTCTTTTTGTTCGAACAGCTTTCTATTATAAATACAGAAAATTAATTGGTTTGAACTCCTCTATGGTATCAACACTTACAGACGATGAAATAGTACGGGCCATAAATGCATTTGCTGGCTCTCTTAGTAATCAGGCTCTTGGGCTAGCGCATCATCATCCTGAAAAATGGGCCGAGCATACCAAGTGTTTTGCAAATGCAATGCGTAAGGTCCAAATTAGCGGGGGCAGAGTTCAATGCGGTTGGACATTTAGTCACCGATTAACTCCGCATATTCCAAACACTCCTGGTTATCTTATGGCTACCCATCATGCTGTTTGGCATTCACCTAATGGCAGTTTGGTGGACGTAACGCCATTACATCCAGATCCCAAACACCGCCCTTTTAGACCAAACGGCAGTGTTTTGTTTCAGGTAGATGATGCAGCCGAGCCAGTATCTGTAAAAAATTATTTAGCGCCGTTACCTTTGCTCTTTTATCCTTTAAGCCAAGACCCATCACTATTGAACTATGTAAAAAGCCTTAATCAAAAAGAGCATGAAGAGTGTAAAAAGCTATATGCAAACCTCCTAACTTCTTAGGTGGCTTTTTTGTTACGCCACATTTTTAAAAGCCAAAGCTTAGTTAGAATAAAGCCATACCGGAGCCGAGAGTACTTTCTCATCATGTTTTTCTGACTCAAATCCATTATCAAATGGCCGCACCCCTCTTTATTACGAAGCACTACCTTATCATCGTATAGCTTGTTCCAGTTATTGTAATAATACCGGGTATAAAATACGGGCTCATACTCAATAAGCTGCCTGAAATCATAATTAATAATATTCTTGAAAGGCATTTTTAGCACCAGAACTGTATCTGTGAATTCTTGAAAACGTGCTGTATTAAGCCCCTTAGGTGCAAAAAAGAAAATGCCGTTATTGTCGACATAGGTGCTATTTCCAAACGACCAAGGATGTTGTTCAAAATTTACACCTGTATTGTCAAGCCATCCATAATGCGGTGTTTGATCCAAGTATCTTATATGAAGATAAAATTTATAGGCATCATCTGACAAATTCCATGGGTAGTTTTTCCAATGAACAAATCTTATCGCTATGTCCTTTGTATTGGGAGCTTTGTCAAAAACAAACTCCCGTAGCAACGGCTCTAGTTTCTCGCGAAACTTTAGGTTGCTATCTATTGAGGAAGAAACCGCTTCGAATCTTTTGTTCCGAAGATATTTTATGAGCAAATAGGTACCATGAAAAAATGTGTACGCGCCAACGAAGAAGACCAAGTCTTTAATTAACTCGATCCATTCTTTGTATTCTCGATATAAGGCTAAAAGAGAGTCCATAGCATCCATAATTTATGGAGCTTATGTTATATGATTAGAGCCAGTAAATAAACTTCAACGTTTGCCGTCTAAATCTGAAACACTAACGGCTGTTCGAACATTTCCGCTTTTTCGCGCTCACGCGCTAACAGCATGTAACTCCAGTCATTAAGTGTTCGCAGCAGAGTTATACGGTTTGAACTATTCTCTCGCAGGTCCACCATTTCCAACTTTTTGGTAAGAAATTCTACCCAACCTTGCTGTCAGTAAGGACTTTGGGAGTTTGAAGGCTTTTATTGCTTGCTGTAAAAAATAATTAACAATTTCATGCTATCATTGCCGAATGGCCGTTGATGTAAGAGCTCTTTTCAAACTCGTTGGTGAAGAAGGACCAGCCTTAAGGCTGGTCGAGGAAGCCGTGGAATGGCTGCTTTCTCCAAAGGCAGAAGGAATTGGTGAACAGCTAATACACGACGCGCATGCGTTGCATGGAAAGCCAGTGACCATTGTTGCGACAGCCACTGAACAAACCGCTTATTACAACTTGCTTGGTGAGCATACAGTCAAAATCAATCCGAACCATATATCCGGTGTTACGTTAAAAGCTGCAGATGGTACTTCTCACGTTATGTCTGTAGAGCGCACATTGGCGCATGAGTTAAAACATGCGGGGCAAGCAGAAGTGACGGCAGAAGTAGAGAATGCATTGGAAGCAATGCAACTATGTGCGCACCAAAAGACTCTATCTCGTTTTAGTGAAGAAGAAATAGCGCACCAGAACTCTCATTTGATGCATGCGATGGACGCGCCTGATTTTGAAACCGCGCAGCAGCATGTTGCCGACTATGTCGATAAGGTTGCACTGCCCCAGCAAGCGGAAACAATGCGGAATTTCCATCATGACCCGGAAGTAATCGATTATGTCACTAGAATTGAAGCGCCTGCGGTTGATATTGAAAATCGTGTTGCCGCATTACGCGGTGAACCCCTGAGAACTAACTACATGCATTCTCATGACATCGATCCCGCAATGGCGCGACAGATGACAATTGACGAATTATCGAACGAATTGGAGCTTCATACCAAGCCCGAGAGGTCGCAGTCATCACAACGCTCTGATGGTAATTCTTGGTCCGCATCGTTGGGCGATAGAAGTGGGCGCCGACTAGGTAGCTAATCACGCTACCCTAACGGAGGCGAGGTTCCGTGCGCATCCCAATATAAACCATGGTGTTTGAAAACATAATGTTGGGGTTGGGGTGTTATTATCTGAGGGCTGTATTGGGCTGCTACAGGAATGCAGCATTTTTTGTAAACGTGGCCTTATAATTGCGCGGCATTGCGGGGGAGCTTGACCCGGGGGCAGGAGGCACCTATCTGTCTAGGCTGGAAAAACTGGCAATGGGTGGATTCGGCAGATGATTTACGGTTCACGTGTGCATACGCTCTATAGCCTCTTCGCCCGTACGCTGGGGCCGGAGCGTAAGTTTTATGTGCTGACATTTATTTACGGCATGGCCATCAGCCTGTTTACGCTGGCGGTGCCGTTCGCGGTGCAGCTGCTGATTACGACCCTCACCAATACAGCGCTGATGCAGCCGATTATCGTGCTGTCGGTGGTGGTGCTTGGGGTGCTGTGCCTTAACGGCGTGCTGAGCGGTCTGCAGTACCACCTGATGGAGCGGTTCAAGCGCCGGTTTTATGCGCGGACGGTGTCGGACATCGTGCTGCGTAACATCCATGCCGATCCGGCGCAGCTCAACTTTGATCGCTCGCGCATTGCCAATCGCTATTTTGAAATCATGACCGTACAGCACAAGCTGCCGATTTTGCTGACGGGGGGATTCTCGCTGCTGCTGCAAACGGTGGTGGGGGTATTGCTGGTGTCGAGCTATCACCCGACCTTGCTGGTATTTAACCTCGTCTTCCTGCTGCTGGCCTATGCGCTGTGGTATGTGTTCGGTGAGCAGGCAATTCGTGCGGCGCTCGCGCTGTCGAAAGAAAAATATGAAATGGCCGGGTGGCTTGAAGAACTTGGGCGCACCGCGCCTGCCGAGCAGACGCCCGCGCGCGCGGAGGAGGAGCTGCACATCTCGAACGAGCGGATGGAGCGCTATCTCAGCGCGCGGGAGCAGTATTTCCGGCCCAGCTTCCGCCAGACGCTTGGGTTTTTTATGCTGTATGCGCTGGCAAGTGCAGGGCTGCTGGGCGTGGGCGGTATGCTGGTCGTCAATGGTCAGCTGACGCTGGGCCAGTTGGTGGCGGCAGAGCTAGTGCTATCCTCGATTTTCTTCGGGATGTCGAAACTGGGCGATTATCTCTCGTACTTTTATGACCTGTGCGCGGCGGTCGAGAAGCTGTCGCAGTTCCTGAATATTCCCGTGGCTGAACTGGGCAGCAAGGGTTCGGTAGACGTACCGGTGAGTTACACCACGCCGGAGACCTATCAGGGGCGCTTCCCGGCGTTGCAGCGGCTGGTGATTCCGCGCATTACCCGTGCGGTGGCGCAGATGCTGGTGACCATCATGCTGCTGCTTGCGGCATTCCTGATCCTGACCCCATGGGTGCAGACGGCGGCGGGTACCGGCAAGGTGACGGCATTCTACCCGGCGGATCGGGTGCAGACCATCAACGCGCTGGTGAAGGGGCGTATCAGCACCTGGCATGTGCGTGATGGCAGCCATGTAAAGGCGGGTGATCCGATCGCCGAGATTGTTGATAACGATCCGCAGCTCATTCACCGATTGACCTCTGAACGCGATGCCATGCAGCATAAATATGAATCCACCAGGCTGGCAATGGAAACGGCAGAGCTGAATTATAAACGGCAGGAAATGCTACACGAGAAAGGCCTCAGCGCGCGTAAGGAATACGAGCAGGCACGGATTCGTTTCAAGGAGCTGAATGCCACCATGGCGCAGGCGGCAGCAGATCTTAACAAGGTCGAGGTACAACTGGCACGGCAGGCAACCCAGACCGTGCGCGCGCCGCGTGACGGCTATGTGCTGCATATCGCGGCAGGTGGTATTGCCACCTATGTGAAAGAAGGTGACGTGCTGGCGACCTTTGTGCCGGAGAATGTCAAACAGGCGGTGGAGCTCTATGTCAACGGGCTCGACGTGCCGCTGATCCATCCGGGGCGCAAGGTGCGGTTGATGTTCGAGGGCTGGCCATCGGTGCAGTTCAGCGGCTGGCCGTCGGTAGCCATCGGCACGTTTGCGGGAGAAGTATCGGTGGTGGATGCGTCGGTCTCGCCCAACGGAAAATTCCGCGTGATTGTGACGGAAACCAAAGAGGAGCCGTGGCCGGACTCGCACTTCCTGCGTATCGGTGCGCAGGCCAAGGGTTGGGTGCTGCTCAACCGCGTCAGCGTAGGCTATGAGCTGTGGCGGAAGATGAACAGCTTCCCGCCGGTATACGACCACTCGCCCGAACAGTCTGGCGGCGGAAAAGAGAGCTCCGGGGAGCAGTCATAATGGCGCGCATCTGGGCGATGGTAGCACTGGCTTCACTGCTGGCTCCGGCAGGGGCAGGGGCGGTGACGCTGGATGAGGTGCTGGCCTCGTCGCTTGCGCACTTCCCGAAAATCAAAGAGGCTGCCGCGAAACACGAAAGCAGCCTGGGCTCTGTGCTTGCAGCGGAAGGTGCGTTCGATGCTACGCTTGAAAACACCAGCATCTCGCGTCCGACTGGCTATTACGACGGCAATTACACCACCACGAAACTGGTGAAGCCAATTGGCGATTATAATGCCAAAATTGCCGGTGGTTATCGGGTGTCGAATGGCAGCTTCCCTATTTATGATGCTTACAACAACACCAACAATGGCGGTGAGTTTAACCTCGAACTGTTTATCTCGCTGCTGCGCGATAACGCCATCGATAGCAACCGCTTTGCGCTGTGGAACAGCACACTGGATGCTGAAAAAGCGCAGCAGGAAATTCTGCTTACGAAGCTCAGCGTGCAGCATGCGGCAACGGTTGCCTATTACGAATGGCTGGCGGCGCTGGAAGTGCGTAGTGTCTATAGCGACCTTGTGACCCTTGCTAAAAAGCGGCAGGCGGCGCTCACTTCCCGCGCGAAACATGGTGATGTCGCACGCATCTTGATTACTGAGAACGAGCAGTATCTCTATCGCCGTCAGGCCAGCCTTGCGGATGCCGAGCGGGTGCTGGCCAATGCTTCGGCTCGTCTCGCGCTCTACCTGCGCGATGCTGAGGGCAAGCCGCGTATGCCAGAAATGCCAGAGGAGCTGCCAGCATTTCCCCCGGCAGATATTACGGTGCATGAGGTGGAGAAAACCATCGAGCATGCCTATGGCAACCGTCCTGAATTTACGGTCATTGCTGCCGCTATGAAGCAGCAAGACAATGCGCTGAAGATTGGTGAAAACCAGTTGCTACCGCGCGCTGACCTCGCCCTGAAAACCGCCCGCGATATGGGCCGTGGCAGCCCCATGCGCGAGGATACGGAAGGGGTGGCGATGCTCACCATCTCCGTGCCGCTACAGCGGCGGTTAGGGGAGGGGCGCGTCAACAAAGCCCGTGCAGAGTTGAAAGCCCTTGAGTATGAACAGCGTCTGTTGAAAGAACGCATCGCCCAGCAGGTGCGGCAGGTGGTGAACGATCTTGAGGCCACCCAACAGTTTATTGCCCTGAGCGAAAAAGAGGTGGCCGTTGCCCACAAAATGCAGGACTCCGAGAAGCATCTCTTTCAGGAAGGCGCGAGCGATTTCTTTGTCCTCAACATGCGTGAAGAGCAACTCGCCAACGCCCGTATCAAAAACATCGCCGCTAAGCGCGACTACAGCACTGCTCGCGCCAATTACTATGCAACGACCGGTCAGTTTTCCTATTTCATGATTTAGTTAGCAGGGGCTGGCTAGCGGTCTTCGGTGAGGGCGCCTAGCTGGCCGTGTTGGATTGGGGCAGGGCGATGGCCGCGCTCGGTCCACTGCATGATGAGCAGGGCTGCAATGCTGAGGCTGAAGAACCCCCCGGCAAGTGCTACCAGTGTTCCATCATACAGCTGGCCGATAATGGTGCCCAGCAGCAGCGAGATAGCCGTGGATGCTGAACCCATGAAGGCAGAGGCGAGGCCAGCCATGTGCCCCATCGGTTCCAGCGCCATCGCGCCCATATTGCCAATGGAAAGGCCAAGGCAAAAGAACGAGACCGCAGCAAACAGCATGAAGAACAGCAGGCTCGGAGTGCCAAAATAAGCATAAGGGAAAAAGAGGGTGGCATTGCTCACCAGCAGAATGAGCGCCGCGCGGGTGATTCGGCGCATGCCGAGGCGGCGCACCAGTGCCGAGTTTGAGAAGAATGCCGCACCAATAGAAAGTGCCAGTAGGCCAAAATACAAAGCGAAGCGATCGCCGGTTTGGAACAGGTCTTCAAAGATCTGCTGCGCACTGTTGAGATACCCAATCATCGCCCCGAAGGTAAGTCCGGCGCAAAGGGTATAACCGAGGGTCATACGTGTGGTGGCTGCTTCTTTGACGCCCGACCAGATTGTTTTCAGGCTGAATGGACGACGACGCTCGGGGGTGAGTGTTTCTTTCAGGCGAATCATTGCCCATAGGGTTCCTACTGCGGCAGCAATGAGGTAAAACAGGAAGATCGCACGCCAACCAAAGCTATGGATGATGGCAAAGCCAAGGGTTGGTGCAATAGCCGGCACCATGATGAAGACGCCCATGACCATCGACATGACATACGCCATATCGCGGCCATGGAATTTGTCGCGGACAACTGCCATGGTTACAATTCGTGGACTGGCTACGCCCAGCCCCTGAATCAGCCGCCCCAGCAGCATGACGGGCAAGCTGGTCGCATGCCACGAGATCAGGCTGCCAAGCATGAAGAGGGCAATGCCGATGTAAAGGGTACGTTTGCGACCAATCGCATCGGCAATGGGGCCGTAGAGGATTTGCCCTACCATCATCCCCGCGAAGAGGAGGGCGACAACTAGTTGGATACTGTTGGTACGTTCCACGTGCAGGTCGCTGGCCATGACCCCGAGTGCAGGCAGCATGGCGTCGATCGACAACGCTACCAGTGCCGTGAGGTAGGCCATCAGGACAATAAACTCTTTCATAAAATCCACGTATAGTTGGGGGAGCGCTGTTGCCGTAGCACGCTCCATGCAAAGTAGCAATTGCAGCATGCGAAATGCTTGCTATGGTTGCCGCCGCACTGCCTTATTCACCATCACAGAGTCGGGGATTCTTTGGATACGCTTTTTTCGTGGTTTAGCCAGATGCTTCACTGGTTGGTATCGGTGGTCGACCATCTCGGCATTCTTGGCATTTTTGTGATGACGTTTCTCGAGTCTACCTTCGTGCCGATTCCTTCGGAGATGACGATGGTTCCCGCTGGTTATCTTGTGCATCAGGGAAAAATGGATCTGATTAGTGTGCTGGTTGCAAGCATTTGCGGCACTGTGGGCGGGGCTTATTTTAACTACTGGCTGGCGCGGCGTTTTGGCCGAGCACTCTTTTTGCGTTATGGTAAGTACTTGCTGATGCCTGCCGAAAAACTCGCCAAGCTTGAGCGGTTTTTTTATAGCCATGGTGCTATTTCGACCTTTACCGGGCGGTTGATCCCCGGGCTTCGGCATTATATTTCTTTTCCCGCAGGGCTGGCCCAGATGGATCGGCGCACCTTTCTTATCTATACGGCGCTGGGTGGTGCATTGTGGGTGAGCGTTCTGGTAACGCTTGGCTACTATATTGGGGCCAATCAGGCGCTGGCTATGAAATACATGATGGGTATCAAGCTGGGGATTGTCTCGCTGGTGGTGCTGGTTGTTCTTGGCTACGTCGTGCGGAATAAATTGCGCGCGGCAAAGAGCTAGCGGTCGCAGCCTTGGTCTAAAGCAGTGCGACGGCGATGCGATAGGTCGCAAATGAGGCGCCATATGCCAGCAGCATCAGGTAGCTGAAGGATGCCCACATAAAGCGTGCGCTGTTGGTTTCGCGCTTGATGACGGCCAGCGTCGAGATGCATTGTGGTGCAAATACATACCAGACCAAAAAGGACAGCGCAGTAGGTAAGCTCCATGCGCCATGGAGCGCCGCAGCTAGCGAGGAGGTTCCTTCTGTCGCAGTGTTACTGACGGCATAAACCGTGCCGAGGACAGCCACGGCAACCTCACGTGCGGCCATGCCGGGAATCAGGGCAATGACCATCTGCCAGTTGAACCCAATGGGCGCAAAGAGCGGCGCGAGGAAAATGCCAATGATTCCTGCGAAGCTATGTTCGATCGGCGCCGCTGGGAAGGTCGAGAGGATCCAGATAAGGATAGCGACCAGAAAAATAATCCGCCCGGCACGCCGCAGGAAGATGCGCGCGCGCTCCAGCAGCCCCAGCGCAAGGTTGTGCAGCGAGGGCATTTTATAGGTGGGAAGCTCCATCACGAAACTATCGACCTGCTCGGTATAGACGTAGCGCTTGAGGATAAAGGCAACCGCCAGCCCTGCCAGCAGCCCCAGCATATAGAGGCCAAACATGACGATGCCTTGCAGGTTAAAGCCATGGACAGGCGTTGCAGGGATGAAGGCGGCAATGATGAGGGTATAGACGGGGATGCGCGCGCTACAGGTCATCAGCGGGGCAATGAGGATGGTGGTGAGGCGATCTGGCTTATGCTCGATGGTACGAGTGGCCATGATGCCAGGGATCGCACAGGCATAGGAGGATAGCAGCGGAATGAACGACTTGCCGTGCAAACCTACCCCACCCATCAGCCGATCCAGCAGGAAGGCAGCCCGTGCCATGTAGCCGGAATCCTCCAGCAGCAGGATGAAGAGATAGAGCACTAATATTTGCGGCAGGAAGACAATCACACTGCCTACACCGGCAATTGCGCCATCGACGAGGAAGCTTTTGAGGTAACCATCCTCCAGCACGGTGCCAAGCCACCCTCCCAGCGCAGTGAACCCATGGTCGATTTGATCCATTGGCCATTGCGACCAGGTGAAGACGGCTTGGAACATTAGGAACATCAGTGCCGTCAGGATCAGTAGCCCCAAAACAGGATGCAGCAGGATGCGGTCGATTTTATAGGTGGTGACGGGTGGTACACCATAGGCGATGCCTGCGCGGTCAAGCAGGTGCAGTGCGCTGCGGCTCAGGTTGCGAAGCTCGGTCGTGGTTGGCTCGTGCCAGGCTTTTTGCTCTCCTGTGGTGGGGTTTGCCAGTGCATGGTCGATGGATGCCAGTAGCGCATCAAGGTCGCCCTGACGTACGGCGACGGTGGAAACCACCGGAATGCCCAGCTGATTGGAGAGCGCTGCGCAGTCGATCTTGAAGCCGCGCCGCCTGGCGATGTCGAACATGTTGAGGGCAAGGATAATCGGGATGCCCAACTGCTTTAGCTCCAGCGCAAACCGCAGGTGAAGTTTGAGGTTGGTAGCATCCGCCACACAGATGACGAGATCGGGGAGCTCCACCTCGTGCAGTTTACCCAGCAATACATCGCGGGTGACGGCTTCATCCGGGCTACGCGCGCGGAGTGAGTATGCGCCGGGAAGATCAAGCAGGCGGAAGGGGGTGCCGGACTTGGTGTGGGCCAGCCCTTCTTTGCGTTCGACGGTGACGCCCGCGTAGTTTGCGACTTTCTGGCGGCTTCCGGTGAGCCGATTGAAAAGCGCAGATTTTCCGGCATTGGGGCATCCCGCCAGCGCGATCAGGGGCATGGGGTGGTGGTTCATGCCGCCACCAGCGTCACGTGGATATGGGCGGCATCGCGGCGGCGCAGGGCCACGCAGCGATCGTTCAGCTCGATAGCGATTGGATCGCGGCGGATGGGGCCGGTATGTAGTACGCGCAGCTCGGTGCCTTCGAGGAAACCCATCTCCAGCAGTTTGCGCGTCAATGGCTCGTCCGCGACGATGGCGTCGATACGTGCGAGTGTTCCGCGTTGCAACTGCGATAAATCCATCGAAAACCTGTTCTATTTCCTAGCTGGCTGACTACTGCAAGTGCGAACCAGTTGCAAACGGAATCGGTGCCGGGCTGCTTGATTCAGGCACTGGCTGGGGTATGAATGCAGGGGATGTTGATACCGATGAGAGCAGGAGGAATGGTATGCAGTTATTTTGTTCAGTAAATTCACCTTATGCGCGCAAATGCCGGGTAATCCTGCGTGAGCATGGTGTTTCCTGCGATGAGGTGATGGTCAACGCCTTGGAAAATCCGCCGGAGCTGCTGGCGGTGAACCCGCTTGGCAAAGTGCCGGTGCTGGTTACGGATGCGGGGCTTCCTTTGTGTGACAGCACAATTATCGCAGAATATCTGGATGCGCGGGGGAGTGGGGCACGTCTGATCCCTGAGGGGGCCGAGCGGTTGCCACTGCTTGCGCTGGCGGCGCTGGCCGATGGGGTAATGGATCTGGCGGTGGAGTGGGTGCTGCAGACACGTCGCCCGGCTGAAATGCAGTGGCCGGATTGGATCGCACGGCGGCGTGAGGCCATCCTTCGGACATTGCGGGTGCTGGAGCGTTGCGGCTTGATGGCCGATGAGGCGGTAACTTTGGCGCATATTAATATTGGATGCGCATTGGCGTATCTGGATTTCCGGCATCCAACCCTGCTGTGGCGAGCTGAATGCCCGGCATTGGCGGCATTCCTTGACGCGTTTTCGCAGCGTGCATCCATGCAGCAAACGCGGCCCGAGGCCTAGAACGTGACGGTCACAACCAGTCCGGTGGGCTGGTGATCGCTGAGAGAAATCGCGCCCTGATGCAGCTTCACGATAGCGCCGACAAGGCTGAGCCCTAGCCCGGCACCGGGCTTGTTGCGACAGGCCTCAATCCGGTAAAAGCGGCGGAACACGTGGGCCTTGTGCTCATCGGGAATGCCGGGGCCTGTATCGGTGATTTTTAGCTGCGTGCCAGTTTTCTCGCGCGTGAGGGTGAGGGTGATCTCGCCACCTTCGGGGGTGTGCTTGATCGCATTGTCGAGCAGGTTCGCGGCGGCTTGAAACAACATGTCCTTGTCGCCAATCACCGGAGCTGGCTCGGTACGGAAGGTAAGCTGGATGTTTTTCTCGTTCGCCAGTGGCTCGTATAGCTCGATGACATCATGAATTACCGGCATCAGGTCGATGGTATGAAAAATGGCATGGCGACGACCTGATTCGATGTTGGCAATGCGCAGGAGGGCGTTAAAGGTCGCAAGCAGGGCATCACACTCGGTGATGAGGGTGTTGAACTCCTCTTGCTGCTCGGCACGGCTTAAAGGGGTGTTGGCCGTATCGTTCCGCATGGCCTCGATATGGTTGCGTAAACGGGTGAGGGGCGTGCGCAGGTCATGCGCAACATTGTCGGAAACCTGCCGGACACTGGCGACCAATTGCTCGATTTCATCCAGCATCATGTTGAGGGCTTTGGCCAGCTTACTGAGGTCATCCCACGGGTTGTCGATGGGAATCCGCTGGGTGAGATCGCGCGTGGAGATAATGCGATCGGCCGTGTCGGTGATCGCATTGATGCGCTTGGTAACGTAGAAGCTGACAAAAAACAGCCCGGCACAAATGAAAATCACCAGCCCAAGAATAAATTTAGTGAAGATTGGGCGTACCATCTCGCCATGGCTGATCGCGTAAATCTCGAAGCAGAGCAGTAGCAGTGCGACAAACAGCAGGGTTGAGAAGAAGAATGCCAGTTTGGTCGAGGAGGATTTCAGCAGGTAAATGCGGTTCTTCATGCCCTCTCCCTGCGCCTAGGCTTCTTTGATGGTATAGCCAGCGCCACGGATGGTGGTGATGAGTGAATTGGCCGGATCGCGGTCAATTTTCTGGCGCAGGCGGGAGATATGGACGTCGATCACGTTGGTCTGTGGGTCGAAATGGTATTCCCACACATGCTCCAGCAGCATGGTGCGGGTGACGACCTGGTTTTTATGGCGCAGCAGGAATTCCAATAGTTTGAATTCACGCGCTTGCAGCGGAATGGTCTCTTCACCGCGAGTGACCTTACGGGCGAGCAGATCTATCACCAGATCCCCGGCCTGAAGGATGATTTCGCTATGGTTCATGGGCTGGCCACGCCGCGAGAGCACTTCAAGGCGCGCGAGGAGCTCGACAAAGGCAAACGGCTTCACCAGATAGTCGTCGCCGCCGGATTTGAGGCCTTCTACCCGGTCATCGACTTCGCCTAGCGCGCTAAGGATAAGCGCGGGAGTGTGGTTGCCAGCCTCACGCAGCTGGCGAAGCATCTGTAGTCCATCGAGTTTTGGAAGCATGCGGTCGATCAGCAGTACGTCGTAGCTGCCGCCTGTCGCAAGGGCGAGCCCTTCTTCGCCATCCGCCGCGGTATCCGCCGTGTGGCCATGCTCGCGCAGGGTTTTGGCGACGTAACTGCTGACGCCAGCATCATCCTCGACCATGAGGACGCGCATCGACTGGCTGGCGGTGGGGCGTGTTTCCATCCCGCGGTTGAAGCACGGAAAGGGCAAAAAGACAAGAATTTGCAGGGGTGCGGTGCGTGGTTTTCAGTGAAAGCCCGTGTTGGGCGCCTCTTTTGGCCTGCGATCTTCATACAATCGTCACACACGGGAGGATAGGTGCGGGTTATAACAATATGTATGCACCGCAGCAAAAACGATAAAAAGTCTAAAAAGCGGCAGATTTGTGAGACGTTGTCATCAGGTTGTAACAGTTTTGTGTCATGGTGAGTGGGTATGGAAACGCAGGCGAGTAACAAAATGACTGAAGAAGCCGAGCAGGCTGCCGCTATCGAGGTGCCAATGGCAACCACGAAGGCGGAGGATGTTTCTCCTTCTTCCTTGCATGCGCCTGCATCCGTGGGCGGGCAACAGAAGACGCCTGCAGAACCCAAAAAGTTATTTGGTATTGCTTTGCCGCAGTGGACGAGCCGTGTGTCGGAGTCATTCTCCGAGCGTATCGGGCGGATGCGCATAGCAACAGTAAAGTTCTTGCCTGCAGCGATCGTAAATAACTCCTCCAATATTATTGGTGCCGCGCATGTTGGTACCGAGATGATTATGTTTAAAGCCAGCGTTAAAGGTGGGACGTTGGTGCAAAACCCTAAAAATCCTATCAACTGGGTGGTTCAGCCCATTGCGACGGTGTTCCGTGAAACCTTCGAGGGCATGAAGTCGAAGGACTTGAGCACAAAAGAGTTGTTTGAAGGTAACCCGCTGAAGAATTTCCGTACCCGTATCGTTGATATGAAGGGGGCGACCCAGCGAGAATATGCACGCCAGATGGCAGAGGGCATCCCGCATGCGAAAGTCAGCCTTCCTAACCGTTGGCAGTCACGCTCGACCTTCTTTGGTCTTGTTGCGTGGACATTGAGTGCCCTGATCCCTGAGAAAAAAGAAACCCCGGAAGAGATTGAAGACATGGCGATCCTGCGGGCTACCCACCCGGTTCAATATGTGGGGGAGCGTCTTAAGCAGGCCGTTTGGGTTCCTGAATGGAGTAAGCAGAAGCGCCAGATGATTGGTCTGGCGTATATGCTGATTGGGGTTTGCTCTTCGATTGGCTCGTGGCGTGGGCGTACCAA
>JAUIBB010000142.1 GCA_030427685.1 Alphaproteobacteria bacterium | reverse complement strand
GGCTTTATTTATGCGCTTTCGGTTGCCCATGGTTGGATCCTGAGCGGTATTTCCACGCGTGTGCTGGTCATCGGGGCGGAAACCATGTCCCGAATCATTGACTGGAACGATCGGGGCACCTGTATTTTGTTTGGCGATGGTGCCGGTGCGGTTATTTTGGAGGCGCGAGAAGGCGGCACACAAGGAATCGAGGCGATTACGCTCGAAGCGGCAGGTGAATTCGGGCCGTTATTGGGAACCAATGGCGGTACTTCCAGCACTCAGACCGCTGGCACCTTATTTATGGAGGGGCAGGAGGTTTTTCGCCACGGCGTTGAAAAAATGGCGGATGTTTCCCTGAAAACCATTAAAAAAGCTGGGGTTGCGTTGGATGATGTGGACTGGGTCGTTCCGCATCAGGCGAATGCGCGAATGATTCGCATGATCGCCAGAACATTGAGGCTGGACACCAAAAAATGCATTGTTACGGTCGACCAGCACGCAAACACTTCAGCCGCAACAATCCCGCTGGCGCTGGATGTGGCGGTGCGAGATGGCCGTATTAAGGCAGGGCAACGAATTGCGATGCCTGCACTTGGTGCTGGACTCACGTGGGGATGTTGTGTAATTTCATGGTGATAGGTATCTCGCTCCGGTGGAGCGACATTTAAAAGGAGACTGAGCATGTCGAATAAAACCCTGACCCGTGCGGATCTGTCTAACGCGGTATATCGCGAGATTGGTTTGTCGCTCTCCGAATCCACTCAGCTTGTTGATGCTGTGTTGGAAGAAATTTCTGCCGCGCTTGCGGAAGGTCTCTCCGTGAAGCTTTCTTCGTTCGGTACCTTCAAGCTACGCCGCAAAAAAGAGCGGATTGGTCGTAACCCGAAAACGGGCGTAGAAGTGCCAATTACGCCGCGCACGGTGCTCTCATTCAATGCGTCGAATACGCTCAAACAATCTGTGAATAAACAGTAGTCGTTAGTCGTCAGCTCTGGTTCTTTGCGCTAGGAATGGCGTCCTTTTGACGACGAAAAAAACACCGAAAACGGGGTATTCACTATGGCAAGCACAGATATTTCGCTTTTTGCGTACGAAGCGCAGGAGCAGAAAAAAGAAAAATCACCCAACGCATTGCGTACCATCAGCGAAGCTGCTGAAATCATTGATGTTCCGCAGCATGTATTGCGGTTCTGGGAAACTAAATTCAGCCAGATCAAGCCGCTGAAGCGTAATGGTGGCCGCCGCTTTTACCGTCCTCAGGATCTGGACGTATTGCAGCAGGTGAAGCATTTGCTCTATAATCAAGGCTATACGATCAAGGGCGCCAAAAAAGCGATCGACGATTTTCTGAACGCGCGTACGGATGCAGGTGTGTCCAGCGAAGCGTGGATGGCAACGGTACCTCCGGCCAGCATGAACGA
Source organism: Alphaproteobacteria bacterium (assembly GCA_030427685.1). Classification (GTDB taxonomy): domain Bacteria; phylum Pseudomonadota; class Alphaproteobacteria; order Rickettsiales; family UBA3002; genus QFOX01. Next base: position 1,786 of record JAUIBB010000142.1, on the reverse strand, counting down.
CAATGCGCCTAAGGCTGCAGAATCTGCCAATACGCTTCCAGGTGGTGCAGAAACCGCGGATCTACTTGCAGACATCGCTCAGGCGCTGAACGAGCCAACCATCACGGTCGAAGAGGTGGTTGAGCAAGTTGTCTCAAGCCGTTCGGCTCCCTCGCTGGAAGTGCTGCGTGATTTGCGCAGCGAGCTGGCCGCATTGCGCGACAGTCTGCGCCAACATCTCCCCACAAATGGCAGCATCGTTTACCAGTAAACGGCACGCTTAAGGCAATCAACACAGCAGCGGCTCTCCCAAAAAGAGGCCGCTGTTTTTCTATGCTGAGCACTGAACATTGCTTTTAGAAAACAGCATGGCCTAAGGGCCCAGCTACCCTTTTATGCTGAATTGGGGAAGAGCTGGAATGGTCGGAACGACAGGATTTGAACCTGCGACCCCTAGTCCCCCAGACTAGTGCGCTACCGGACTGCGCTACGCTCCGACTTGTTGGGTGTGATAACGGCTGCTGCGCATCGCTGCAAGCGATTTCCAGACTTTTGTTCTGGTCGGTGCGGGCGCGATTTTAACTACGCCGCGTAAGGTAGCCGGTGATTAGGCTGGCAGTGGTTCACGCCACCGATCCTTATACACATAAATGGCGGCGAACGAGCATAGACCGCTGCCAACCAGCAGCCACATGATCGAGTTTGTATTGCCAGTCCCCTGAATGAGCCACTCTGCCAATGCCGGTGTAAATCCTCCGATAATGGCGCAGATGTTATAAGCCAGCGACATGCCCGTATAACGGATAGAGGTCGGGAACAGCTCTACCAGCGTGGCCGGAATCGTGGCAAGGTACCAGCCGTTGATAGCTGCAAGCAGGCACTGTGCGATGAGCACATTGGTGAAAATGCCGGTTTGCATCAGGTTGAAGGCAGGGTAGACAACCAGCAGCATCGCAATAATTGCCGTCAACAAGACGGGCTTGCGTCCAATTTTGTCGCCCATGCGTGCTGCCGGATAGATCGGCAGGAACATGCAAAACATTGCGCAGGTGTTAATCAGTAGTGCGTCATCTTCTGGTAGCCCAAGATGGCTTTTACTGTAGGCAATCATATAGATCGCTACCAGATAGAAGGGCACGGTGACAAACAGGTAAATCAGCAGGGCCTGAAACATTTTGCCCGGATGTTTGAAAAAGGCATCGCGAACAGGCGATTCCGAGAGTGTCCCATCCTTTTTTGCCTGCTCGTATACGGGGCTTTCTTCGCCGTGATTGCGGATGTAATAGCCTACAAAGCCGATACCGACGCCGATAATGAAGGGCAGGCGCCAACCCCAGACGAAGAATTGCTCTTCGGTGAGCAGTGACGATATGACGGTAGAAACGAGGGAGCCAATGAGGAAGCCGATTACAAGGCTCAACTTAATAACACTACCAACGGTGGAGCGTTGATCGGCAGGTGCATGCTCGACGACGTAAGAGATCGAGCCAGAATAAGCGCCACCCAGCGAAATGCCCTGCAATACACGAATCAGCAGCAGGAGGATCGGTGCCGCAACGCCAATCATTTCGTACGTTGGCAACAGACCGATGCAGCCCGTGGGGATCGCCATCAGGATCATCGACATGTCGAGAGAGTCGATGCTGAGCGATTCAAGCGTTGCGTCCTCGACAAGCTTGTCCTCCTCGACGAAGGACTCCTTGACGATCAGCGCCCGCACGCGCCGCATGCGTCCGGCAACGCGGTCGGGCGCGGTATCGACGGGTGCGGTATCGGCCGGCTCGCTCATGCCGCGCTCCGTTCGCCC
>JAUIBB010000026.1 GCA_030427685.1 Alphaproteobacteria bacterium | reverse complement strand
GTTGGCTGCATGGCGGCTCCAATCGCGCCGCCTATTTCTGTTGTTAGCGCCCAGGCGGCGACTTGGCTCAGTGCCCAAAAGCCAACGACGGCTACGACGGCAACCGCAGCAACAACCAGGGCGCCTTTGACAACCTGCCCCCAATGAATGGTTTTGTGCGTGCGGTGATCGGTGTGTGATGATGTTTGCACAGGCGCGGATTGGCTGCGGGACTCATAACTTCTCTGATATTGTTGCTGTTGTTGCAGCTGTTGCTGTTGCACTTGCTGCCGCTGCTGTTCTGCATACTGGCTCGGAATTTCTGAAATGCGAACTGGCGGTTGAGCAGAGGGGGCTTCGGGTGCCTCAGGTGCTTCCACGACAGTTGTCTGGTTGATGGTTTGAGCGGGTACGCTTGGTGGTGGCGGTGCAATGACCGGCTTGTATTCTGGGGCTGGAATGCTGGTGGGCGGTGTCACCGGGTCATGGGTGTTGACGTAGATGTTGGTATCCGCATCCACGCCATCAGCCGTACTCACGGAGCTTCCGCGTGTACCGTAAAGGCCAGACTGTATCGGTTGCGTCATCAACATACCTTAGTTATCCAATGATAACCATAGCATGCAGTCGTGAAAAGTTATGTGACAGTTCTGTGAAATTGAGGGGGCTTAATGCCGAATTTCGCCGTAGGCCTCAGCATCCAGCCGCTGGATGCGCTCATAGAGGTTGATAGAGCGATCTGATAGGTAATTCAGATAGTAAGGCATGGATTCCAGTTGCTCTGGCGTTACTTCTCGGTAGTTATCGGGGGCATCGAGGCGGTGATAATCAGCAGCCTCGTCTTCTTCGATATGCCCAGCATATACCGCGCGGCGAACCATCAACCAGCTCATGACGCTGCTCAGGCGAAGGGTCACGCAGCCCATTTCGCGTGCATAGGCCTGGCGGCTGTCTGGTTCAATCGAGGCTTGCTCTTCTTCACTGCGTGTCTCGAAATATTGGTGTGCATCAAACATCAGGCTGAGCGCTTCGTTAAAAATGCCGGGCAGGAAGAGCAGTTGGGTTTCGGTTGGTAGCTCGCGGACGGGGTGACCCATGGCGCATCTCCTCTTTGAGGGCATGTGTTTTTGTTGCTGAAATCAGTATAGGGGATAGGTGGTAAATATTTGGTTAATACGGGGAAAAGATATGCTAGCCTCGTCATTCGCTGCGGCAGCTGAGTCCAGCGCGGCGTATAACCTGAACGATAGCGGATACATTCGGCATGGCTGACCGTCAGCATCATCATTCGATCTGGATTACTGCCAATGCAGGCAGTGGAAAAACTACCTATCTCACGCGTCGGGTGGTGACCCTGCTATTGCAAGGCGTCGTGCCAGAGCGGATATGCTGTATTACCTATACCAAAGCGGCGGCGAGCGAAATGCGTGCGCGGGTATTAGCCCTGTTACGCGAACTGTTGCTGGCGGAGGATGCCGCATGCCGTACTATGGTTGAGGGCCTGCTGGAGCGCGAAGCAACCGTAGCTGACCTGACGCTGGCGCGTAGCCTGTTTGGGCGTGTATTGGATAGCACTAGCGGTGGGGTTCAGCTTACTACCATCCACGGATTTTGTCAGGATATCCTGCGGCGCTTTCCACTGGAGGCGCAGGTTGCTCCTCACTTTTCTTTGCTTGAAGACATGGCTGCTGAAAAACTGCTGCAACAGGCGCGCCGACGCTTGTTGGCGCATTATTCCTCTGGGGATGCACAGCTTGATGCAGCATTTGAAGTCATTGGAACCCGGGGAAGTGAATCTGGGTTCGATCGCTATATCAGCCATATTGTCAGTAATCGGGGAGTGTGGGAGAAAATCTGGCGTGCCCAGCAACCTACTTCGCTGCGCGCCCGACTATTCGCCTTGCATGGTCTTGGCGAAGAGGTGACACAAACATCGCTGATCCGGCAAGCCTGCGTGTGTGTTGCAGCGGAAGAAGCGGAAGTCATTCGAACGCTGTTGCCTCAGATAATGGCGCATACGAACCCGGACTTGCAGGCCAAAGGCACTGTATTGGCAAGCTGGCTGGAATGTGAAGCAGCCGAGCGTGAAGCATTGTTGCCAGCAATGCGCAGTATTTTCCTGACCAATGCAGGAACCATTCGCGCTCACTTGCTGACTAAAAAAGATGCGCCAGAAGGCTCTGCCCTTGCAGAACTAAGGCCTGTAATGGAAGCCATTGCGGCTCGTTTTTATGCCTTGCTTCAGGATGAGGCGGCGCTGGCCTGTGCAGAGGAATCGTTTGCAGTTGCCCTGTTGGCACGTGCTTTATTAGACACCTATCACGCGGCAAAGCAGGCGTTGCACGCGCTGGATTATGATGACCTCATCGCGAAGACCTGTGAATTATTCTCGAACCCTGCCATGCTTGGATGGGTGATGAGCAAGCTTGACCACCGCATTGACCATTTATTGATCGACGAAGCACAAGATACTAGCCGGGCACAGTGGCAACTGGCCGAAGCACTGGTGGAGGAGCTGATCGCTGCGAACGAAGGAGTGGGAAGCGGAGATGTTCCCCGTAGCCTGCTGGTCGTTGGTGATGAGAAACAGTCTATCTATAGCTTCCAGGGGGCAGCACCTCGACTCTTCTTTGAAAATCACGGTCAGTTTCAAGCGATGCTTAGTGGTAGCTATGCGCCACTTCAGGAGATGGCGCTTACCAACTCTTACCGCTCTGCAGAGGCAGTGCTGCGTGTTGTCGATGACATCGCCGCGCAACCCGATATTGCCTCAGCGCTCACTGCGCAGGGGGTGCCACAGCCACATGCCTTAAAGCGTGCGGAGGCGGCAGGTCGTGTGCAGCTTTACGCCCCGCTTGTTGCGCCAGAGAAAGCCAGCCAGCCAGCCTTAACCATCCCCATGGCCTATCCAGAAGGTCAGCACTCCGCCCAGATGCTGGCAGAGCAGGTGGCGGATACAGTCGCGTCCTGGATTCAAAGTGGACGATTGCTGGAAAGTGAGGGGCGCCCTGTCGCCGCAGGTGACATCCTGATCCTTGTCCATAAGCGCAAACCACTGGTGATGCCGCTAATCCGTGCCCTGCAGCGCCGCAAAATTCCTGTGGCAGGCATAGATCGGTTGATGCTTGCAGGGCATCTGGCCGTACTGGATTTATTGGCAGCGATGCGTTTTGTGCTGAATCCTGCGGATGACCTTGCGCTGGCACATATGCTGCGCTCTCCGATTATTGGTATCAGTGATGACGATTTGCGCACTTTGTGTGTGAGGCGCGACGGAACATTGCTGCAGCAACTGGTTGGTACGCCATGGCATGCTTTGGTAACCGATATACTTGGGCAGCGTGTGCTGTCGCCCTATGATTTTCTTACCAGAGTGCTCGAAGTGGGAGGGGCGCGCGCCCGGTTTGCCAAGCATTTTGGTGAAGAGGTGCATGAGGTGCTGGATGAACTAAAAGCGCAGGCAGCAGCGATGCCCAGCTCAATGCCGCCATCACTTGCCTATTTTCATGACTGGATGAGTAGTAGTACCCGCGAAATCAAGCGTGAACAGGAAAAGAGTGGTGATTGCGTGCGGATCATGACCGTGCACGGTGCAAAGGGGCTAGAAGCGCCGATTGTTCTGTTACCAGATACCGTCAATGTGCCGACTACCCAGCATGAGTTGGTCTATCAAGCGCAGGATGCGGCGGGGCAGTTGTTCCCGCTTCTGGCGATTTCCGAAGAGGCAAAGCAGGCGCCGGGTCTTGTGAAGGCAAAAGACGAAAAAGCTGCGGCGCTATTGGCTGAATATTATCGCCTTCTATACGTTGCGCTCACCCGTGCACGCGATGAGTTGCACATCTGGGGGGGAGCCGGAAAAACGGGAAAGGTAAATCCAAAATCCTGGTATGCGCTGGTTGAGGCATCGCTGAAGCGGCTGGAGGCAACGGCAGTGGATGGCACATTGTCACTACTGGATGTACGTGCCTCACAGCCCACCCAACGCGATCAGGGGGGCAGCCCATCAACCTTGCCGCTGCCGGATTGGGCGCGGCTTACTCCTGCGCCTGCTCGGATGGTGTCAACAGCGTTATCGCCTTCACAATTGTCTTCCGAGGTAACGGTTTCGGCTTATGCGCAGTCCGGAGAGGGAGATGCGCGTGCACGCGGAGTGCGTATTCATCGCCTGTTGGAGTTGGTGAAGCCACAAAATAGCGAGGCTGAAATCGCACGCCTTCTGGCAGTTATCGCGCCGGATTGGGATGAAAAAATACGGAGCAATGTTGTGCGTGAAGTGGTCGCACTTTTACGTGCTGAGTCCTGGATCTGGGAATATCCATCCCATGCTGAGGCTACTATCTGCGGTACGCTTAACATAGGAGGGCAGGCACTGGCCATCGGTGGCCAGATTGACCGGCTGGTCGAGACTGACGATGCTATTATTGTGCTTGATTACAAAACGGGTACGCATATTCCGGCCTGTGCTGCAGAAATTTCTGAGAATTATCGCCTGCAGCTGAAAGCCTATCAGGCACTGGTAGCGCCACTTTATCCAGATAAAACGATCCGCACGGCGATTGTCTGGACGGCTAAACCATTACTGATGTGGTGCGATGACGTCGTGGCTGCTACGGCATGGCCTAACCAATTTGTCATACAACAACCCCCGCTTGTTGCTTGACGTGGTGTAGTGCGGGGCATATTTTATAAAAAACAATGCATGGAGACCACGATGGCCACAAAACATATCTCGGATGATGAATTTGAAAGCGCAGTAATCGGCAGCAGTCAGCCGATTCTGGTCGATTTTTGGGCAGAATGGTGTGGCCCCTGCAAACAAATTGGTCCGATTCTTGATGAAATTGCGACCGAGATGGAAGGCAAGCTGACGGTCGCCAAGGTCAATATCGACAACAACCCTGAAGCGCCACAGCGTTTTGGTGTGCGCGGTATCCCGACCATGATCCTGTTTAAGGATGGTAAGCCCGTGGCAACCAAAGTTGGCTCGATGCCCAAAACACAATTGCTTGAGTGGTTGAATACGCTTGTCGCGTAACCTTGAGGCCCTTGTTTCTGACCTGCTGACTGAATTTTCGCTTGTGCCTGTGATGGCGGCTGAGCTTGAGTGCTATGTCGTGCTGGAGGATGAATCCAGTGCAAGCATGGATGCATTCTGGGTGCCCGTGAACGAGGCATTTAAAGAAGCATCCCTTCCTATTTTGCGCATCGAAAAAGAGCGTGGCCTTCATCAATATGAAGTCGTGACACAAGCAACGACGCCAGCACGCCTGCTGACGGTGCTACAAGATATCCGTCGTATTATTACCAGACAGGCTGAAGAGATGCATGTCTCTGCGCTGTTTGATGCGAAGCCTTTTCCCGAAGAGCCTTCGAGTGGCATGCATTTGCACCTACATCTCGCGGATGCAGAGGGCATAAACCAGTATCATAAAACCGAAGAATGGATAAGTGATGCACTACGCTTCAGTCTGGGAGGGCTACTGGAATGCCTGAAGGCGGATATGCCGATCTTTTTTCCAAGCGAAGAAGATTATGTGCGTCTGGATGATGCCGATCATGTGCCAAAGATTGCGGGATGGGGCGTGAATAATCGCTATTGTGCCTTGCGTATCCCAATGACGCCGGATCCGTATGATAAGCGTATTGAGCATCGTGTCCCTTGCGCGAATGCAGATCCTGAGAAATGTATCGAGGCGATGCTTACAGGGGTGCTGAAAGGCCTGCGCGAGCAGATTGAGCCACCAGAGCAAAGCCATGGAAAATGGGTTCCCGCGTCTGCATAACCTGATTTAGCGGCCGCAGCCTGCTGCGAGTGCGCGCACGCACTCAGCTAACTGAGCCGGGTCTGCCTTAGACTCCTGAATATGCCGAACAATGGCCGAGCCAACCACCACACCATCTGCGTAAGAAGCAAGCGCGGCGACATCGCCCGGGGTTTTGATGCCAAAGCCAACACTGATCGGTAGATCGGTATGCTGGCGGATGGCGGCAAGATGCTCGGCAATCCGTTGCGTGGGGGCCTGATTCTCTGCGCCGGTAATGCCCGTCATGGCGATGTAGTAGAGATAGCCTTGCGCGCCGTTGGTCAGCAGCGGCAGGCGCTCCGGCACCGATGTCGGGGCGATGAGGCGGATGAGGCTGATGCCGTGTTTGGTGAGGATCGGCTCCAGCTCCGGCGCTTCTTCGGGGGGCAGGTCGACGATAATCATGCCATCGACGCCTGCGGCGGCCGCCGCGCGGGCGAAGGTTTCATAGCCGTAGATATAGATAGGGTTGAGGTAGCCCATCAGCACTAGCGGGGTCGCGTGTTTGGCGCGGAACTGGCCGACGAGTTTCAGGATTTTTTCGAGGGTGGCTCCGGCCTCCAGCGCGCGCAACCCAGCGGCTTCGATGGTCGGCCCGTCGGCCATGGGGTCGGAGAAGGGGATGCCCAGCTCGATAATGTCGGCTCCGGCGGCGGGGAGGGCATCCAGCAGGTTGGCGCAGGCCTCCAGCGATGGTTCGCCGCCCATGATGAAGGGAATAAATGCCGCGCGGTTTTCGGCTTTGCAGCGGGCGAAAGTATTGGCAAAGCGGCTCATAGCTTTACTCCCAACGCATCAGCGACAGTGAAGATGTCTTTGTCGCCCCGTCCACAGAGGTTCATCACCAACACTGCGTGTTGAGGCATGCTTGGGGCGATGCGTAATACATGGGCCAGGGCGTGGGCGGGTTCTAGTGCCGGGAGAATGCCTTCGGTTTGCGCCAAACATTCAAAGGCACGAAGTGCCTCGGTATCAGTGACGCTGACGTAATCGGCGCGGGCGGCGTCTTTCAGCCATGCATGCTCGGGGCCGATGCCGGGGTAATCCAGCCCGGCGGAGATGGAGTGGGCCTCGGTGATCTGGCCGTCGGCGGTTTGCAGCAGGTAGGTGCGCGTACCGTGCAGGATGCCGGGCGAGCCTTTGGTGAGGCTGGCTGCGTGCTGGTCGGTATCGACGCCATGACCCGCCGCCTCGACGCCCACCAGCCGGACGCTGGAATCGTTCAGGAACGGATGGAACAGGCCGATCGCGTTGCTGCCGCCACCAATGCAGGCGACCAGCATATCCGGCAGCTGGCCGAGGCGAGCAAGGCATTCCTCGCGCACTTCTTTTCCGATCACGGACTGGAAGTCTCGCACCATCATGGGGAAGGGGTGCGGGCCGCTGGCGGTGCCGATGAGGTAATAGGTGTCGGCCACGTTGGTCACCCAGTCGCGCATGGCTTCGTTCATCGCGTCTTTGAGGCTCTGGCTGCCGGAGGTGACGGGAATGATTTCGGCGCCGAGGAGCTTCATGCGGAAGACGTTGGGCTTTTGCCGCTCGATGTCCTTCGCGCCCATATAGACGATGCATTTGAGGCCGAAGCGCGCGCAGACCGTGGCGGTGGCGACGCCGTGCTGGCCCGCGCCGGTTTCGGCGATGATGCGGGTTTTTCCCATGCGCATGGCGAGCAGTACCTGCCCGATGCAGTTGTTGATTTTATGCGCGCCGGTGTGGTTCAGCTCGTCGCGCTTGAAGTAGATTTGCGCGCCGCCCAGCTTTTCGGTCAGGCGCTCGGCATGGTACAGCGGCGACGGGCGGCCTACGTAGTATTTCATCAAATCGTCGAATTGCGCGTGGAAGGCGGGGTCGTCTCGCATGGCGAGGTAGGCGCGTTCCACCTCAAGGATCAGCGGCATCAGCGTTTCCGCAACGTAACGGCCACCATAGGGGCCGAAATGGCCATGTTTATCCGGTTGGGTGAAGAGCTGTTGCATGTGATCCTTATACGATTGGGCGTTTATGAATAACCTTCCTATGGGAAGAGGTCAACGCGCGTTCCCTACAGCCTGAGTGGTAAAACGCTCTTAGGAAGAGGCAAGTACGGCCGCGTTAAAAGCAGCGATCTTCTCGATAGATTTAACGCCGGGCGCATCTTCGATGCCACTACTGACATCAACAATCGGGGCATGGGTTATGCCTAAGGCTGTACCGATGTTTCCTGAAGTCAATCCTCCGGCAAGGAACCATGGCTTGCTTCGCTTCATTCCTGCAAGCAAAGACCAGTCAAAGCTAACTCCACTACCCCCAGCTTCTGTCGGGTGCTGAGTATCGAACAATAGATGCGCGCTGGCGACCTCCAACTGATCCGCCTGCGTAAAAAAGGCACTATCTTTAGGGGAGGCAGAAACAGGAATAGCGGTGATGACGGGAATACCCGTTTGGCGATGAATCTCAGCGATGCGTGCCGGATTGCTAACCCCGGTGATTTGCCAGAAATTTGGTTGGGGGAGCGCTGCTAGGGTGGCATCATTAGGATTTACCAGCACAATTACCCGGGAAATATCTGGCGGAACATGGCCTGAAAGCGATTCAATCTGGGAGGCGCTGACATGGCGTGGCGAGGGGTCATGATGCACAAAGCCAATATAGGATGCCCCTGTTGCTACGGCGCAAGCAATGGTTTGAGGCGTGCTGAATCCACAATTTTTAATGAGGGTCTGCATGGGGCATTTTCAGAAGATATAAAAAACCGACAGCAACAATGCCGGGCCATGCCTAATGGCTGCGATTAAAAAAAGGGAGGCTGCCTTATGGGAGCAGCTAGTCTTTTGGCATCACCGAAATAATGCGCTCCCGCAGTTCCTTGCCGGTACGGAAGTAAATAGCATGGCGTTTACCAACACTGACCATCGCACCGTTTTTAGGATTGCGTGCTGCGCGTGCCTCGCGTTCGCGGACGGAAAAGGCACCGAAGCCACGAAGCTCAACACGGTTGCCTTCGCTAAGCGCACCGGCAATTTCACTGAACATTGTGTTCACGAGCACTTCAATGTCGCGCTGGTACAGGTGAGGGTAGCGTTTGGCCAAGCGTTGAATGAGTTCTGATTTTGTCATCGTTTCTCACGCCTTTTCATGGTGTTACTATATAGCCGAAGGATGCCAGATGCTGACCAGCCCGTCAAGCCCTATAGCAGACCGGTTAAATAATTTTATTCCAGTATATTGGGTTAGCTGCTCCAGAAGGCTGGAATACTCTGCCTCTGGCTTAATTTGGCGAATTTCAAGCTGGGGGTTGATTTTATGTGTTTTGGCCAGCCAAAGCAGGGCTTCCTTGTTCCCGCCAATGGCATCAACCAGATCAAGATCCTTGGCTTGTCGGCCTGTATAGACCCTTCCGTCTGCCAATTTGTGAACCTGAGCTTCATTCATCTTACGACGTTCAACAATCAGGCTGATAAACTGGTTGTAGGCGTCGGTGACCAGCTCGCCCACCACTTTGCGCTGCTCACCGGTGAAGTTGCTGGTGAGGCTTGGCACATCCTTATAGGCGCCGGATTTGATGGAAATAGGGGTAATGCCCAGCTTTTCAGCAAGGCGCGTGATTTCAACGCTCTCGATCAGTACGCCAATGGAGCCGGTAAGGGTGCCTTTGCGTGCGAATACACGGTCTGTACCCAGCGAGGCCATGTAACAGGCGCTGGCACATAAGGTGTGCATCACGCCTATGACTGGCTTCTTCTGGGCGATATCGCGTAGGTTCAGGTAAATTTCTTCGCCAGCGACCGTTGTGCCGCCGGGCGAATCAAGGCGCACGATTACGGCTTTTGCGTGCTTGTCATCCCGCAGTTCGCGCATCATGGCGTCGCGCTTGGGGTCGTCGAGCATCATGCCTTCGATGGTGATCTCGGCGATGTAGTCACGCGCTGGCGTTGCACCATCCCATCCGAGCCCATGGCCAGCGTAAAGCCCAATACAAACAAATATCGCCATCACGGCCAGTGTCCGCCAAAGCGACAGATGATGTTTCAGGCGTTTGCGGTCGATGAGTAAGTCACTTTGTGGGGGCATGAGGCTCTCGCATATTGGCTATGGATGGGGGTGTAGCGTGCCAAGTGTGGCTTGAATATGCATCTGGATTGCCATGTTGAGGCGCTTCTAGCAACGATGAAATCGAAATAAGAAGATAATGGTGTGAAGAACCAAGAAAAAAGGGCCGGATGTTGCCATCCGACCCTTTTGTTTGGGTGCTGATTCCAGAACTTAAGCAGCGTCTTCGTCGCTGGCTTTTTTCTTGGAAGCGGCTTTTTTCTTCGGCGTTGCGGAGGCCTCTTGGATGGCCGCGCCGAGGATGTCGCCCAGGCTTGCACCGGAGTCGGACGAACCGTACTCGCTGATGGCACGCTTGTGCTCGTCCTGCTCCAGCACCTTGATGCTGACGCTTACTTTCATCGTCTTTTTATCGACGCTGACGACTTTTGCATCCACACGATCACCGACGGCGAAACGCTCAGGACGTTGGTCCTGACGCTCACGCGACAGTTCCGACTTCTTGATGTAGGACTTGGTGCTTTCGTCCAGCTCGACTTCGATGCCGTCTTTCTCGACTGCGGTCACTTTACAGGTGACTACATCGCCTTTTTTGAAGGCTGCGAGGGTATCGCCGGCAGGGTTCTCGGTCAGTTGCTTGATGCCGAGCGAGATACGCTCTTTCTCAATATCAACAACGAGGATACGCGCCTGTACTTTGTCGCCTTTTTTGTAGGCTTTGATGGCTTCTTCGCCCGGCTGATCCCAGCTGATGTCGCTGTGATGCACGAGGCCGTCGATTTCACCGGCAAGGCCAACAAACAGACCAAAGTCGGTGATGTTACGGACTTCACCTTCGATGATGTCACCTTCGTGATACGAGCTGGCAAAGTTGTTCCATGGGTTCTCGATGCACTGCTTCATGCCGAGGCTGATGCGGTGTTTGGTTGCATCGATATCGATCACCTGAACTTCCACTTCCTGACCTGGCTGTACCAGTTTGGATGGGTGGACGTTCTTTTTGGTCCAGCTCATTTCCGATACGTGGACAAGGCCTTCGATGCCGGAATCAAGCTCAACAAATGCACCGTAGTCGGTGATGTTGGTGATCTTGCCTTGCATGCGGGCGCCTGGCTGGAACTTGTTCGCAACGCCTTCCCATGGGTTGCTGTCGAGCTGCTTCATGCCAAGGCTGATACGCTTGGTTTCAGCATCGAACTTGGTCACGATTACACGAACCGGGTCACCAATGCTGAACACTTCGGATGGGTGATTGATGCGCTTCCACGAAATATCGGTGACGTGGAGGAGGCCGTCAACGCCGCCCATGTCGATGAACGCACCGTAATCCGTGATGTTCTTGACGATACCGTCGAGGATTTGGCCCTCAGCGATTTTATCGAGCAGCTGGCCACGCGCTTCTGCACGGCTCTCTTCCATGATCGCGCGGCGCGAAACCACGATGTTGCCACGCTTGCGGTCCATTTTCAGGATCAGGAACGGCTGCGGCACGTTCATCAGCGGGGTAACGTCTTTGATTGGGCGGATGTCTACTTGGCTGCCCGGGAGGAACGCAACCGCGCCCTTGATGTCCACGGTGAAGCCACCTTTCACGCGACCGAAGATAACGCCTTCGATTTTGGTCTGGTTCTTGTACACATCTTCGAGCTTGAGCCATGCTTCTTCGCGCAGGGCTTTCTCGCGGCTGAGCTGGGCTTCGCCGTGGCGATCTTCGATACGCTCGATATAGATGTCAAATACGTCGCCAACGCGTACTTCTGCTGGCTGGCCACCAACTGCGAATTCTTTAAGGGCGATACGGCCTTCTGATTTTAAGCCTACGTCAACGATTGCGAGGTCTTTCTCGATGCCGACGATGGTGCCTTTGACAACGCTGCCTTCGGATAGTTTGCCCGAGGCGCTGTTCTCAAACAGATCGGCGAAGCTTTCACCGGTCGAATAATCTTGGTCTCTGAAGTCTTCTTTACGTACAGTTGCTGATTGTGCCATGAAAATAAGTCCTAAAACCTGATAAAAATCAGGGTATTGGTTAGAGTTGTACACAGACAGGGAGATGCCCCGTTCCCCGCGCACGACGCGCAAGGAGGGGGATACATACGCTGGATAGTATAAAAAGCAAGCATTTTCCTAGGCGGACGCGTGCTTTAGCGTTGCGGCAAGGTGAGGGGGCTGGCCCCATTGCATAAAATAAATCTTATTGATTTGTCTGGCTTTGTCATGAAATCTTCATCAAAGCCCCTTTAAAAATTTGCTAATATGTATCTGTTTTTTCCTAGTTTGTGAGTCTGCCTTTTTAAGGAAGATTTGCAGCGAGCTAAAGACCGTTACTGCCCACGATAAGGGTAATCTTTTAACTACCAAACCCAACTAAGGGGGAGGATAAATTCCATGAAATGAAAAGAAAATTAAACCGCACCTCTCTGTGGATATGGAGAGTTGTAATCATCGCCGCAGGATGCGGGGTGATTTTTTTAGCACATGTTAATGACCGCACTATTGCGGAAATTAGCACCACTGCACTTTTGTGCGTTGGCATTGTTGCCGATGCACTAGTGATAGTAGCAATTGATATGGCAAAAGTAGACGATGCGGATTATTCCGACGCAAACTTTCAGCCGCTCCTCTGCGACTGCTACGATAGCAGTGGTGGATGGATTATTGCGGTACAGGTAATCTATATAGTTACCGCAATAGGCCTTTTTTCTGGGATCCTAACGGGCCTTGATAAAGGGTTTCTTGACCTGCCTCTTATGGCGGGGGTGGTTATCGGAGGCGCCTATTGTTGGCGGAACTTCGAAAATTTAAAGAAAGCGTCTTGGAGGCTGCACCCTACGCGGGGCGAGCAAGCTTAGTGTGCTAAATCGTCTTTTAAAGTCCATTGCCCTTGTGGTGATGGACTTTTTTTATATGGATTTGCTGGTGATGAGGCTCAGGGCGGCGGCGAGCACCTGTTCAATATTCATTTCGCTGGTATTGAGGATTTTCGCATCCTCTGCCGGTTTGAGGGGGGCAGTGGTGCGGTTCATGTCGCGCGCGTCGCGCTGGCGGATGTCGTTTAGCACGGCTTCGTAGCTGGCGTTGGGGTCGATGGCTTGCTGCTGCTTGAAGCGGCGCTCGGCACGGACTTCCGGGCTGGCGGTGATGTAGAGTTTGATGTCGGCATCTGGGCAGATAACGGTGCCGATGTCGCGGCCATCGAGCACTGCGCCTTGCGGTTGGGCAGCGAACTGGCGCTGGTAGTCGAACAGGGCAGCGCGGACCTCGGGGATGGCGGAAACGATGGATGCGGCCTGCCCAATAGCCTCGGCGGCGAGGTCGGTAGCGGCAAGGTCGATGGGGCTGAGGGTGCTGGCAGCCTCGATGGCAAGGGCGGCATCGTCGGTGGTGAGCTGTGTTGCCCCTCGGGCTGCCAGCGTTTTTTTGCCAACAGCACGGTAAAGGCCGCCCGTGTCGAGATGCGGCAGGCCGAAATGTGCCGCTAGTTTAGCGGCGAGCGTGCCTTTTCCCGATGCGGCAGGGCCATCTACGGCAATAACAAGTCGGGTGGAGGGCTGTGTCATGCGCTTGCTCCCAGCTCTTGCATCAGTGCCATAAAGTTAGGGAAGCTGGTGCTGATGGCGCGGGTGTCGTCAACCGTGACGGGCTGCTGGGCGGTGAGGCCGCAGATATAAAAGCTCATGGCGATGCGGTGGTCGAAATGGGTGGTGACGGTGCCGCCGCCGCGTGGTGGCTGGCCGGTTCCTTCTACGATCAGGTCATCTCCCTCCGCATAGGCATTGACGCCACAGGCCGTGAGGCCGTCAATAATCGCGGCGAGGCGGTCGCTTTCCTTGACGCGTAACTCTGCAAGACCGCGCATACAGGTGCGGCCTTTGGCGTTGGCTGCGGCAATGGCAAGGATGGGGTATTCATCGATCATCGAGGGGGCAACATGGGCGGGGACGTCAATGCCGCTAAGATTTGAGTTGCGCGCAGTAATGTCGCCTATAGCTTCACCACCGACTTCCTGACGGTTGCTGATGGTTAGGTTGGCCCCCATGGCTTTTAGTTGCTCGAACAGGCCGGTACGCAGTGGGTTGAGGCACACATTGCGGACGGTGACCTCTGCATTGGGAACCAGCAGCGCGGCGACCAGTGGGAAGGCGGCTGAGGAGGGGTCTCCGGGGACGGTAAAGCTACGCTCTTCTGCCGTTTGGGCCTGCTGTCCATTCAGGGTGATGTGGGTTCCGTCGCTTTGTACTTCGATGCCAAAAAAGCGTAGCATACGCTCGGTATGGTCGCGGGTGGCTTCGCGCTCAATGACGGTGGTCGTACCGGCTGTATTCAGTGCGGCAAGCAAAATCGCGGATTTCACCTGCGCCGATGCAATCGGAAGCTCATAGGTGATCGGAATTGCGGTGGAGGTTCCGGTTAATGTCAGCGGCAAGCGTCCACCTTCACGCGAGGCAAAACGTGCGCCCATTTGCTCTAGCGGTGTAATGACACGCTGCATGGGGCGCTTTTGCAAAGAGGCGTCGCCCGTAAACAGGATGGAATAGGGGTAGGGTGTGAGGAGGCCCATCATCAGCCGTGCGGCGGTGCCTGCATTGCCCATATCAAGGATGGAAGAGGGAGCGTGCAGGCCACCAATTCCCCTGCCACTGACACGCCATGTGCCATCTGTGTCGCGGGTGATGGGAACGCCACATTCGCGTAGTGCCCCTGCCGTAGCGAGCACATCGTCGCCCTCCAGCAGGCCACGGATGGTGGTTATCCCCAAGGCCTGGGATGAGAGCATCAGGGCGCGATGGGAAATAGACTTATCACCAGGCACAAAAATGCTGCCTTTGAGGCTTTTTACACACCTGCTGGTGGCGGATTTTAGAATATCGTCGGATGAATGCATCAGGGCTATTGCGTTTTTCAATAAACATACGTTAGGTAGATGAATGGAGTCCGTCCTAGCGCATGTTTACGCCTTGGGCAAGGCTGGCCAAATGAAAGAGTGGTTGGAGGTAGTATGACGTCTCAGAACTTAGGCACGAAACGACTTTGCCCAAAGTGTGACGCCAAATTTTATGATTTTGGGGCGGTGGACCCAATTAAATGCCCTAAGTGCGGCCATAGCTGGCGCGAAGGAGCAAAAAAGAAAGCCCCCGCAAAGGCAAAAAAAGAAGAAAAGCCCGTGAAGCCTGTTCGCAAGGCTGCGATGGATGACGATCTGCTGGATGATACCGGCCTGCCGGACGTCGAAGAGGGCGATGATGCCATGGATCTGGAGCCATTGGATGATGATAACGTCGAGCTGACTTCGCTGGAAGAGGTGGAAGAGCACGATGATGACGATGACTCTGATCCAAATTCTGACGATGCTGATGATGAAATGTTCACTGGCATTGTAGGCGGTGAAAAGCTGGTTGATGACCTTGAAGATCACCTCGATGACGAAGACGATGAAGAAGATGATGACGACGATACCGATGAAGATGACGATGAGGATGATGAGGACGACGAGGATGACGACCGGCCTAAGCGCCGTCGCCGGTAAATAGCCTAACCACTTAAGGATGCTCCCATGCGTATAGTCGATCGGGAACCAGAAGCACGATTGATTGAGCTGCTCAATCTGATCGAAGAGAACCGACAGGGGTGGCAGATTTTATGCTTCGCCTTTTCGCGGCTGCTTGAGCATTACCGGAGTGAATACCAGATCAAAATCGCGACAAACCTGATGAATGATGTCTTGGGTGACCTCGATGGTGCGATCTATTTATGTGAAGATGCGACTATTTACGTCGCTGTGCGCCATATGCCCAAAGCGTTGATGGAAAAAATGATTTTCCAGCTGCGCTACCTGTTCATGGATGACCCGCTTTCCTATACGCCGGAGGGTGATGAAAATCGCGAGTTTTCGACGCTCTACCATATCGAGGCGCAATGGCAGGATTTCATGGATATCTGCAAGCGGCGGATGGTCAATCGACTACGTAATAATCGTGGGGCAGGGGCGACGGTGGCTACTACCGCCAGTGCACAGGCAATGTCTTCCGACCGCGCGAAGAAGCCAGCAACTGCTCGCGAAATGCGCCTCTTTACCGCCTCAAGCCTTGCTACGATTGAGCGTGATCTACGAAATCTTGATCTCTCCAGTACGATACGCCGTCAGCCGGTATGTGCGGCGGTGCCAAATACAACGGTTCGTACGGTGTTCGATGAAATGTATATTAACATTACCCATCTGCGCCACAGTATGGGCATTGAGGTTGATATTCTTTCGAATCGCTGGCTCTTTAAATATCTGACGCAAATTCTGGATGAGAAAATGCTCGATACCGTGCAGCGCTACCCCGCGCGCTACCTTAATTTGCCGCTTAGCCTTAACCTGAACGTGCCAACCTTGCTCTCTTCGCGCTTTGCAGAGTTTGACTCAGCCATTAAGCCCGGCGCCCGTGTATCGGTAGTAATCGAGCTGCAGGTGGCCGATGTGTTCGCGGATATGGGGGCATTCCTTGTTGCACGTGAAGCTGTCCAGAAATTGGGCTACCGTGTGTGCCTCGATGGGGTAACGGAGCTCAGCTTCCCGCATATTGATCGCGAGCGTCTCGGGTTCGACCTGATCAAAGTGATGTGGAATGCGGATAACGAGGCGGATA
>JAUIBB010000141.1 GCA_030427685.1 Alphaproteobacteria bacterium | reverse complement strand
GGCCTTTATCCGCACCCCGGATGAAATGGACTACCTTCAAGAGCCCGATGTTTTTCACGAAATGTTTGGGCATGTGACCATGCTGGCGAACCCACTCTTTGCTGATTATTCGCAAGCCTTTGGCAAAGGAGGCCTCAAAGCCATGACGCTGGGGCAAACCGCCTACCTGGAAGCGCTCTACTGGTTCACGATCGAATTCGGGCTGATTAATACGCCGGATGGACGGCGTATCTATGGTGCCGGCATTACCTCCTCTCCCGGCGAGTCGGTCTATTCGCTCAGCGAAAAAGCAACGCATGTAGCCTACGACGTTAAACGCATCATGCGCCAGAAATACCGCATCGACAGCTTCCAGCATCACTATTTTGTGATTGATAGCTTTGAGCAGTTGCTGGAGAGCACCCACCCGGACTTTACCCCCTATTACGAAGAAGTGTCGCAACTACCCCCGGTTGAAATCGATCAGCTATTGCCAGAGGATACGGTTATTCAGCGCGGCACTGATTTACAATAAGTCCGGCATCTTGCGGGCCTGAATTTTATTGCCAAGGCGCAGCGCTTCGCTATGGTTGGAGGCAACAAGGAGCCTCTATGCGCGCGGATGAGATGGACACCCCCAGCCCAAGCCAGTTGGATTTCGTGCCTCGCGATCGCCGAAACGAGAGTTTTAAGCTCGTCGTTGCCTTCCTGTTGGTGATTGGGCTGATCCTGTTACTCGGCTATGTCCCCGGATTGAATGACCTCTCCTATGCCCCACTTGCCTGCGCAGCAATGATTGGCCTGCTGGGTTGGCATGTGGTGCCACGCTATCAGCGGAGCCTTGATCTGGTGTTGTTTACGGAATACCAGAACCTGCTGTTTTCGCAGTCCCTCGCACTCGGCGCAAATTTCTGCCTGATCGTCAAACGTGACGGTGCAATCGCCTATGCCAATGACGGGCTTAAAAAGACCTTTGGCCATGGAGGCTACGGGGACACGCTTTCGCTACCCACCATTCTTGAGCGTAGCGGCATCGCCCTCCCGGATCGCGAACGCATCCTCGGCTCGATTTACAACCATCTGGCTGATCGGGTCGTGTTTCCGCTCGCAACCGGCCATGACACTTCCAAACGCTATATCCTGACCATTGAGCCACTGGCACGCCCCAGCGGTTACACGCTGGTGCGGGGACGCGAGTTCCAGGAACCCCGCACCGATACCCCGATGATGCCAACCATGCTGCGCGCCACATCTGCTGACAAGCTTGGGCACTTGCTCGATCACACGCCAATCCCCCATTATGCAACGGATGCCTTTGGTCGCTTTGAATATGTCAATCAGGCGTTTGAAGATTGCCTTGGCTTCAGCCACCGTGAAATCCTTTCATCGCGGATGAACCTCACCACCATCCTGTTTGAAATCGATGACAAGCCTGTCTCCAGTGACTATCAATTGGCAGACTATCGGGGGGCCGCAACGCTTCAAGATAAAAAGGGCGACACCCTAAATGCTCGGCTGGTGCAGCGGGTCATTCGCGATACGAAAGGCAAAGTAACCGGAGCAACCGGCAGCATTCTTCTTACGGACACTACGCATGACAGGTAATTCTATGGCAACCTCTTTTGCTCAAGCGCAAATTCAACCGACAGGGCTCACCATTGATAGCTTTATTGCCCTCTCACCCATTGCATTGCTGCGCCTCGACATGCAGGGTGCCATTGTAGAGGCCAACCCATGCTTCCTGCAAATGATGCAGGGCGACTTCCCGACGGATCGCCGGGTGACCCTTGAAGACCTGCTGGACCCGCAGGACTATCAGCGCTTCCGTGAGGCATTCGCCATCCTGCTCACCCGCGAGCATGTCGAGCCGCTTTCACTGACACTGCAACGCTCTGAAGGCAACCGGCTGGTGGTGCTGACCTACATGACCCTGATGGAGCCCGGCAATGGATTCGAGCCAGTGCCCGTGCTGCACATCATTGACCAGACAGAACAGAAAAACCTTGAGCACCGCTTTGCGCATAGCCAGAAGATGCAGGCTGTAGGCCAGTTGGCGGGCGGTGTTGCCCACGACTTTAATAACCTGCTGACAGCCATGATCGGTTTTTGTGATTTACTCCTGATGCGCCATCAGGCGGGAGATCCCTCGTTCGCCGACATCATGCAGATCAAACAGAATGCCAACCGTGCGGCCAATCTGGTGCGCCAGCTATTGGCGTTTTCACGCCGCCAGACCTTGCAGCCAAAAACCCTCGACCTAACGGAACTTCTGGCGGAATTGTCCAACCTCATCCGCCGCCTGATTGGTGAAAATATCCAGATGCAAATGCAGCATGGGCGTGACCTTGGCATGGTAAAGGCAGATCAGGGTCAGTTAGAGCAGGTCATCATCAACCTCGCAGTTAACGCGCGGGATGCGATGAAAGAAAGCGGAGGGACGCTGACCATCCGCACCAGCAACGTCACGGTTCCCTCTCCCGATAGCCTCCCGAGAGACCTCATCGCCCCCACGGATGAAGACATTATCGCACCCGGCGATTACGTGCTTGTCGAAGTGTCGGATAGCGGCACCGGCATGACACCCGACGTTGTGAAGAGCATTTTTGAGCCCTTCTTCTCTACAAAGGAAATTGGCTCGGGCACAGGGCTTGGGCTCTCGACCTGTTATGGCATCATCAAGCAAACGGGGGGCTATATTTTTGTCCGCACCCGCGTGGGGGAAGGCACCAGCTTCTTCCTTTACTTTAAACGCACTGAAACCGAGGACGCGAATACCTCATCCCCGGATACGCCCGAAGATAAGGCTGCCAGCGACCTCACCGGGCGCGCTACCGTGCTGCTTGTGGAGGATGAAACCCCCGTCCGTATCTTTGCGGCCCGCGCGCTGCGCAACAAAGGCTATGAAGTGCTAGAAGCCGATTCCGGCGAAAATGCTATTGAAGTGTTTACCGGCCATGCTGCGCCCATCGACATCATCATCAGCGACGTGATGATGCCCGGCATCACTGGCCCCAGCATGATCGAAACCCTCTACAAAGAGCAGGCCGACCGCATGAAGCAGGTTCAGGTCGTCTTTATCTCCGGCTATGCGGAAGATGCCTTTGTGGATAGTTACGGACAGGAGCGCAGCTTTAACTTCCTTGCCAAGCCCTTCACGCTGAAGCAACTGGCAAGCAAAGTAAAAGAGGTTCTGGACAAGGTTGCCAACTAACGCGACCGAACTGTCGGGCATAAAAATTCCGGTGCATATCTGCATTTTTGATTTGTGGCCAGAAATCAAACCGTGTACAAATTACCTATCATGTTCACCGCAGGAGCCCCCGCATG
>JAUIBB010000140.1 GCA_030427685.1 Alphaproteobacteria bacterium | reverse complement strand
TCGGTTTCGACTTTATAGGGGGCGAAATAGGTTTCAAAAAACTGACGTGCCTGCGCATCGGTCGGTTGGCCAAGCTCGGTTGCGGCGGCGCAGGCGCGGTTCCAGTTAGCGCGGACGCCCACCGGCCCCTCACGGCGTGACTGGTAGGCCAGTGTGCGCGTTTTGATGACGCGGCAGGAATCAAGAAACAAGGAGAATGGCTCGCTCAGCGTATCATCTTCCCAGCCGGAAATATCGGTATAGGCGGCAGGTTTCAGCACGGTCGCGTCTGAACAGGCCGCAACAGTGAACAGGAGAAAAAGGCAGGCGAGGGTTTGTTTCATGTGCAGCAGATTACTGAGCTATCGCCCAACTGTCACGTGCCATTGCAGGCATGGCGATAAATGACCGAAAATTTTTCTGGGTTGCTGTGATGCAGCCATGTCGGCGGCTAGGTCTCGATAATCTGCCAGTTGGGGTCAGCGTTAGCAAGATTGCGGGTAAAGACCCAGCGATCTTCAACGGGCGCGGCGTGAGAGGGGTTGCCTTCGAGGATGGTGCCCTCGGCATCGCGCACGAGATGGATCTGCTCGCTGACAAAATCAACGGCGATGGTGGCGGTAGACCCTTTGAGCTGCGCTTCAGAGAATTCAGACTTTGTGATCGCCACCAAGGTGGTGTCGTCATGCCTGCCGGACTCTTCCGCAGCGGTGAGGGAGGCATCAAACTGCTTATAGAGCGTGTCGGAGAGTAGCATTTTCAGGGTCTCGCGATCGCCTTTGCTGAAGGCGCCGATGACCATTTCGTAGGCCGTGCGTGCGCCGGTCATAAACTCATCCGGCGCGAACTCGCGGTCGATGCCGCGCATCGCCACAAAATTCTCGGCCAGCGATCCGTATTTCTCGCCAATCTCTTCGTCTTTTTTATCGGCGGCAGCCGCCGCTGCGCGTGCGGATGGCAGCAGGATGACCCGCTCGAAATCCGGTGTGGTCGTGCTTGGCGCCTGATGGGGCATATCGTCACGCTCGCCCGTCTCACCGAGCATCGCACGGTAGCGTAGCAGAATGAACGCAGCGATGGCACCGATCACGATGATGTCGCCGTAGGAGAATCCCTGATCCATGGGTCAATCTTTCTTGCAGTATGGCTTGCTCTGATATAGACAAAACCCAACAAAATACAAGGATTGCTTATGACCGAGACCCCCGCAGCCACCACTTCGACCCGCCCGGCAATGTTCCTGCGTGCCCAGTTCATCAAGGATTTGTCGTTTGAGAATCCACGTGCACCCGCGAGCATCTTTACGCTGCGCGAGCCGCCGCAAATGGAAGTAGCCATCAATCTTGGCGCACAGCGGCTCGATCAGAATGTGTTTGAGCTGGCGGTGCAGATTCAGGCGCGTGCACTCTCGGAAAAAACCACTGTGTTCCTCTGCGATCTTGTCTATTCTGGCGTGATTGAAGTCCAGAACATCCCGGACGATGAGGTAGAGAAAATGCTATTCGTGCAGGGTGCACAACTGGTTTACCCGTATGCACGCCGCGTGGTATCGGATGTCACGCGTGATGGCGGTTTCCCACCTGTTGCGCTGGAGCCGATTGATTTTGTTGCGCTCTATGAGAAGCAGGGCAAAAAGCAAGCAGCAGATGCTGCTACCCCCGATGCTGCCCCTTCGGAACAAGCGTCAACCCCGACGGCGTAAGTGATTGCCCGCGCGCAAATCCCGAACCTGCTGACATTCGCCCGTATTGCTGCGGTGCCTGCCTGCCTTGTGTTGATGCTGGTCTATCCGGCGCAGCATGTGCTGTTGTTTGTGGTGTTTGTCGCGGCCTCGCTGACGGATTTTCTGGACGGGTATCTCGCGCGCAAATGGCAGGTGACCAGCGCGCTGGGGGCGTTGTTAGACCCGATTGCAGATAAATTGCTCGTTGCATTGATGCTGCTTTATGCGCTGCTGTTTTTTAACCTGTCGCTTCTGATCGTAGCCATTATTATTCTGCGCGAGCTTTACATCGCCGGACTGCGTGAATTTCTTGCGATACGGCAGATTGGACTGCCGGTGAGCCGTGGTGGCAAGCTGAAGACAGCCGTCCAGATGCTGGGGATCGGCCTGTTGCTCGCTGCCCCTGCTACTGGGGTGCTGGCACTGGTGATGGTTGGCAAATTGCTGCTATCTGCCGCTGCCGCGCTGGCGCTGACAAGCGCATGGCAATACACGCGCGCCAGCCTTCCGCATCTTCGCTAAGCAGATTTTTCCGTCGCAGCGACGTTGCCGTGCGTTGCTTTTGTATAGGCTTCCAGCAGGCGATGCGTGACGGCACCCGGGGTAAAGATTTGTCCCGAAATTTCACCGACCGGTGTGATCTCTGCGGCGGTGCCGGTGAGGAATACTTCCTGCACATTGGCCAATTCGTCCGGCATAATATGGCGTTCGACAACGGTGATGCCAGCGTCGCGCGCCAGCCCCATCACCGTGCGACGGGTAATGCCATCGAGGAAGCAATCGGCCTTCGGCGTGTGCAGTTCGCCATTCATCACCAGGAAGAGGTTGGCACCCGTCGCCTCGGCGAGGTAGCCGCGATAATCCAGCATCAGCGCATCCTGATAGCCCTCGGCCTCGGCGGCGTGTTTGCTGATCGTGCAGATCATGTAAAGGCCGGCTGCTTTGCTGTGCACCGGCTCGGTCTCAGGCGAGGGGCGCTTGTATTTTGCCCAGCAAAGGCGGATGCCTTTTTGTTTGATCTCGGTGTTGAACATGCTCGGCCAGTGCCATGCGGCGATGGCAACATGGATGGTGTTTTTCTGCGCGCTGATGGCCATCATCTCGCTGCCGCGCCATGCGACGGGGCGCAGGTAAGCATCGCTTAAACCGTTGGCCTTGAGTACCTCCATTTTCGCCGCATTGAGCTGCTCGACCGTGAAGGGAATCGCAAAGCCCAGCATCTCGGCAGAACGGTGCAGGCGCTCGCTATGCTCCTGGCTTTTAAAAATGGTGCCCCCATAGGCGCGTTCACCCTCGAACACCGAAGAGCCATAATGCAGGCCGTGGGTCAGCACATGGGTGGTTGCTTCGCGCCATGGCACCAGCTTGCCGTTATACCAGATAAAGCCATCACGATTGTCGAAAGGTAGTATGCTCATAGAGTCCTCACGTTAAGGTAATCACACTGACTTGCCGCCCGTAATCGGGTTCACCTGCGAGTGTCGTGCGGCGGTAGCTGAAACATTGGGATAGGTTGCTGCGCGTATCCATAGCAAGATCACGCACGCTTGCCAAGCCCATCGCCGCCAGCCGCGCGAGGATATAGCCGGGCAGGTCGAACTGGTAATGCCCGGCGCGACTGCCGGGTATGAAATGCTGCTGCTGTGCCTCTGGCGGGAAGGCGGCCAGAAA
>JAUIBB010000025.1 GCA_030427685.1 Alphaproteobacteria bacterium | reverse complement strand
TGTGCTGGTGGTGATCGGCATGTTGGTGGGAGGCGTGCTGGTCGGACAGAGCATGATCCGTGCCGCAGGCCTCAACTCTATTCTCTCGGAGCAGGAAAAATACACGACCGCCGTGCATGCCTTCCACGATAAATATTTTTCCTGGCCGGGCGACCTTCCCAATGCGTATGCCTATTGGGGCGATGCCTGCGGTACCGACACGACCGATGCCAGTGATGGCTGCAATGGTAATGGCGACGGTGTCGTGAATTATGAGCTGGATGGTGAGCCGGTAAAGCTGTGGGAGCACCTCTCCCGCGCGGGACTGATGGAATCGGCATTCGATGGCACCGGCACGGTTTATAGCGGTAGCGCGGTTGCTATTACTGCTGACAATGTGCCTAAATCGAAATTTCCCGGCGGCTATTGGAACATGTCAAACAGCGCGTGTGAAGGCTGTGGCGCGGGTGTCCCGGATTACAGCGGTATGCCCCTTGTCCACCTGATGCTGTCGATCGGTGCGCTTTACCCATCGAGTCCTGACCTGAACTATGTCTCCCCATTTAATTTCAGCCTGACCAATGGTGAGGCGTATAGCCTCGACAAGAAAATCGATGATGGTCATGCCACTAACGGTATGATGCGCAGCATCAACGCGAACGGGCTATGTGGTGATGGAGATAGCGGAGACCTGACGGATTACTATGACCTGCGCTTCAGCGCGGGTGGCATTTCTGCCGACAGCATTTCCCAATGCGTGCCCACCTTTATTATCGACTAGGCAGCTACGCGGCCTGCTCCTCGACGGTATCCCAGAATGCAACCGCGAGATTGATGCCATAAAGCTTCTGTGCGGCACGCAGCGTGGTCGGTGAGGTGACGTTAATCTCGGTCAAATAGCCACCGATCAGGTCAATGCCGGCCAGCATTAGCCCCTGTTCTTTCAGGAAAGGTGAAAGGGCATCGCAAATTTCCTGCTGGCGAGGGGTGAGCTCACCCGCCACTGCTGTGCCGCCGACGCGCATGTTCGCGCGGATCGAGCCATCTGCCGGCAAGCGCCCGACAACGGCTTTTACGTCGCCATGGATAAACAGCACGCGCTTATCATCATGCGCTACCTCGGGGCGAAACTGCTGCCACATTAGTGGCTCCAGCGATTGTTCCGACCAATGCTCAATCAGCGTGTCGAGATTGCTGTCGCCAGCACTGAATTTGAAGACGCTGCGACCGCCATACCCATAAAGTGGTTTCGCCACAATTGCCTCGTGCGCGGAGGCAAACTGATGAATTGTCACCGGATCGCGGCTGATTAACGTCGGGGGCATAAAGCGCGAGAACGGCATGACGCAGAGCTTCTCAGGCGCATTGCGCACCGCTGCCGGGTTGTTCCAGACAGCAACCTTGCCAGCCAGCTGCTCCAGTAGGTGCGTGGCGGTGATGTAGGCCATGTCAAAGGGGGGATCCTGCCGCATCAGGATAACATCCATTTCCTCGAGAGGCCTGGTGACTGCCTCGCCCAGCATCCAGCAGGGCACCGCGTGCATATCGAGGGTAATGGGTTGCAACGGCGCGGTCAGCACGCCGCTTTGCCAACTCAATTGGGATGCTTCGTAGAAAAAAACGGTGTGCCCACGCTGCTGGGCTTCTTCGATTAACATCAGGGTGGAGTCCCCCGCCGGATTCAGGCGTTTGGGGTGGTCCATCTGCACGGCAATACGCATGGCTAGTAACCGTTGCTGGGTATCTCGACGGGGCTGCTGGTCACGCTATCTGGCGCGGGGCTGCCCACTGGGCGGGTGGATTCCTGTGAAACAGGCCCAGCCTGAACCGCTGGCGGCACGTAATAATGGGTCAGCGGTGCGGGCGTAACGGAGTCATTGATATCTGCCGGCTGCGTCGGGATCGAGGGATCCGGATTGATCTGCAAATGGCTTACAACGCTTTTGACGCCACGTGTCGTGCGGACAACATTCAGGGCGCGGGTAAGCTCGGTCTGGTCTTTCACGCGGCCAATGATGTAGGCGACACCATTTTGCACATCGAAGGAGTAGTTGATGACCCAGACATCCTTGGTGATGAGCAGGCGCGCCTCAATATTGCGCTTCACGAGCGCATCACTGGCGGTATTCCAGATGTTGCTGCTATCCGGATCGACCACCAGCTCGTTGATGACTTCTTCAATTCCCTCTGCTTTCCAGGCGAGGGCAACGGCCTCTTGTGCCTCGGCCTCGCTCTTGACGCGGCCGGTGAGCATCACCCGGGCGAAGCGGGTGTTGATGTTGACATCGCCCAGCAATTCCGGACGGTCTGCCTTCAGGTACTGTGCGGTGACGTTAGCGTAGAGCACCTTATCGTCTACCTTGCGGCCTACGGAGCGGTTTTCAGCAGTCGAGATGCCTGCCTCAGCAACGCTGGTGACCACCAGCGGCGCGCAGGCAGGAGCGAGCAGGGGAAGGATCAACAACAGAAGGTAACGGCGCATAGAAGGCTCCAGAATAAAATCAGTAAAATGCGTGCGGCAGGTGCTGTGGCCATCGGTACCACGCGATAAGGCAGACGTCGAATCGAATCTCACTCTGCGCATAATGCGGGTGTCCGGCAAGGAAGTACTGTGCGGCACGTACCACACGCGACTGGTTTTTCGTATGCACGGCATGCGCGGCTTCCGCATGGCTGCGGCGCCCTTTGACCTCGATAAATGCCAGTGTCTGACCGCGGCGCATGATAAGGTCGATCTCGCCCACAGGGGTTTTTGTACGCCAGGCAATCAGCCGATACCCTTTGCAAATCAGCAGCGCCATCGCCAGATATTCACTCAGCAGGCCGCGGCGGTGGCGCTTTCGCCGCATGGCAGCAGAAGTGCTGGCGAGGCTCATTGTGCATCTTTCAGTGCCAGCGCGCGGGCGTAAATTTCGCTCTTGGGCCGTCCGGAATGCTGGGCCACTTCGGTGACGGCTTCTTTCAGCCGCATGGTGGTAAGTGCGTTGGTGAGGGCTGTATCGATAGCATCGTCATCCAGCGCCGGAACAGGGCCTGCCCCTTCGACGATAATCACGCATTCTCCGCGTGGAGGGTGATTGGTGTAATGGTCGTGCAGCGCGGGTAATGGCGCACGGATGCATTCTTCGTAACGCTTGGTCAATTCACGTGCGACAGCAGCGTTGCGCGGCCCGTAGGCCTTATGCAGCGCATCGAGTGTCTCCAGTAGCCGGTGGGGCGCCTCATAAAAAACAAGGGTCGCCTGAAGGGTCGCCAGCGGTTGCAAGGCCGCTTTACGTGCCGAGGTTTTGGGAGGAAGAAATCCGGCATAAAAAAATTGCGTCGTGGAGAGCCCGGAAATAGTCACCGCCGCGAGCAACGCGCTGGCACCGGGAATCGGCGTGACGCGGATGCCCGCCTTAATCGCTGCTGCCACCAGCCGTGCGCCGGGGTCAGACAGTAAGGGTGTTCCTGCATCGGATATCAGCGCGATGCGCTTGCCTTGAAGCAGCTCTGCCAGCAAGGTCTCGGTGGCGGCGGCTTCGTTATGTGCATGGTAGGAAATCAGAGGGAGCTTAATACCATAATGGTGCAGGAGGCCACCGCTGGTACGGGTATCCTCGCAGGCGATGCAATCGGCGGATTTCAGCACTTCCAGTGCACGGAGCGTGATATCACCAAGATTGCCAATTGGTGTCGCCACGAGAAATAATTCGCCGTGTGACGTTGGGTTTGTTGGTTGCTGTTTGCTATGAGGCATGGCCGCCGCTAAACTGTGAGCTATGATTCTTCCTACCGCACCCTGCACCACCCTGACCAGCAGAAAGAGGCGCGCATGCTACGGCGATTCCCCCAGCCACGGATAGCAATAACTATCTTTTTTCTAGCAATGGCAGGACTGCCGCAGGTGGCCGCCAGCCAGCCCATGGCCGTGCCGCAGCGCGCACCCGTGAATGCGCGCCCATTGGTGGCAGCAGAGGCACCCTATACAGCACCTTCGGTAGCCGCGGCAGAGGCAACAGGAAAGCAGACGATACGGGTTGGCCTGCTATTGCCACTGACCGGTCGTAACGCAGCACTTGGGCGCATGTTGCAGGATGCGGCCACCATTGCCCTCTTCGATAAATATGCCCAGCTTTCGCAGTTACAGCAGGCCATCCGGGTGGAGCTACTGCCAAAAGATACAGGTGACGCACCAGAGCTGGCACGCAATGCAGCACAGCAGGCGATTGCAGAAGGTGCGCAATTATTAATTGGCCCCATTTTCTCAGATAGCACGGCGGCCGTTGCCGCGGTTGCTGCGGCACATCATGTGCCGATGCTGAGTTTCTCGAACAATCGCGCCCGGGCAACGCCCGGCACGTATCTGCTTGGTTTCTCTCCGCAGGAGCAGGCCTACCGCGTCGTATCCTATGCATTGCAGCACCAGCGCCAGCGGGTGGCAGTGATGGTGCCTTCCTCGGCACTGGGTAACGAAGTGCTCGCTGGCGCACGTCAGGCCGCAACGGATGCAGGGGTAGAGCTTGCCTCCGAACAACAATACCCTTCGCATGCGATTGGTATCGAAGGGGCACTAAGCAAATTGACGGCAGAGGGTGCGCCGCCTTTTGACAGCCTGCTGCTGGCAGAGGGTGACACCGCGCTGGCTACGCTGCTGCGTGCGCTATCCGCGCGTGGTGTTACGCCTGCCTCGGTACAATTTCTGGGCACGGGTATCTGGGATGATCCAACGCTATTGCGGCAGGTAAACCTGACGGGCGCATGGTTCGCGAGCAGCCCCCCTGCGTTGACGGCACAATTCACCAAGCGGTTTGAGGCGACCTATCACTATACCCCATCGCGTATTGCAAGCCTCGCTTATGATGCGGTGGCGCTGGCCGTAACGCTGGCGGTTTCGGAGCGTCCTTATACGCCGGAGACATTGACCAATATCGGCGGATTCATGGGCCCTGCGAATGGTATTTTTCGTCTGCGCAGTGATAGCCTGACCGAGCGCGGGCTGGCCGTGATCGGTATTAACGGCACGCAGCTACAGGTCCTTGCTCCTGCTCCGGAGAGCTTCGGCAAATAGCCTATGGCTGATCGGGCAGGCGGGTGACAGTGACGATGGCGGTGCGCTTTGCCGGTAAGGCGGCGAGCAGGTCTTTCGGGGCAGGTGAATGTGCCGCATGCGCGAGCGCAGCGGGGGGTAACACCAATGTCCGCACTCCGTTTGGCCGCAGGCCGACAAGGCTGTAATCCAGCCCGGACGCCACCACACGCGCACCGAGTAGCAACTCGAATTTATCCTGATAGGCAATGTGGCCTGCGCTGTTCCAGATGGTCAGCTCCATGCGGATCGTATCGCCGCATTGCGCCGGGTTGCCTGCGCCGGGCGTGCTTTCAGCGACGGCAATGGGCAGTTGTCCATCTGCCGAAATCGGCAGGGTGCAGTCAATGCGCTTAGCATAATCCGGGTTGATGGCGCGCTTCCAACGCTCCACATCCAGCGCGGCGCGTAAGGCAGGAAGCTCTGCCTGCGCCGCGGCTTCCACCGGCGCGGCGGCATCGGGCACGGGGCCTGCTTTTTGCCGCGCATTGCCCAACACTACCAGATAGCCAAGGAATCCAAGCATTAACCAGGATAACCAGCGCGGAAACATAAGCACTCCCTGTCGTGTTACGTGAAGGCATTATTCACGCTCGGGCAATCAATGGCAATCGCCTTGTCGTGGAGAGAGTCAGGGTGCCGGTGTGCAGACTATACGTTGAAGCGGAAATGGAAGACATCACCATCGGCAACCGGGTATTCTTTCCCCTCCAGCCGAAGCTTGCCAGCTTCTTTGGCGCCTTGCTCGCCGCCGAGTGCAATATAATCCTCGCAGGCAATGGTCTCGGCACGGATGAAGCCTTTTTCAAAATCCGTGTGAATGACTCCGGCAGCTTCTGGCGCAGCAGCGCCGTTGCGCACCGTCCATGCACGCGCCTCTTTGGGCCCAATGGTGAAGAAGGTCAGGATATCGAGCAGCGCAAATCCGTTGCGCACAATGTTGCTGAGGCCAGTTTCATTCAGGCCGAGATCCGTCAGGAATTCCTGCTTCTCTTCGGCAGAGAGCCCTGCCATTTCTGCTTCAATCTTAGCAGAAATAACGACAGCATCGGCCCCTTTAGCTTTGGCCATTTCGGTCGCTTTCTGCGAGAGGGCATTGCCCGTGGCGGCGGAGGCCTCATCCACATTCAGCACATACATCACCGGCTTGGAGGTCAGCAGTTGCAGGCCGCGCACGCGCTTGGCTTCTTCACGGTCACGCGGTTTGTAAGCGCGCGCCGGCTTGCCTTCACGCAGCAGCGCAAGGATCGGCTCGGCCAAGGCCTGCGTGGCCAGCGCTTCCTTGTCACCACCTTTGGCTTTTTTGCCAAGGCCGTCGACGCGTTTCTCCAGACTCTCGAGGTCGGCGATGGTCAGTTCAAGCTCGATGATTTCTGCATCCCGCAGCGGGTCGATGGTTCCTTCGACATGGGTGATGTCGTCATCCTCGAAGCAGCGCAATACATACATGACCGCATCTACCTCGCGGATATGGGCGAGGAATTTATTGCCCAGCCCTTCTCCCTTGCTGGCACCGCGCACGAGCCCTGCAATATCCACGAACTCAAGTTGGGTTGGGATAATCTGTGCCGAGCCCGCAATCGCGGCGAGCTTTTCGAGGCGTGCATCCGGCACGGCAATCCGCCCGACGTTCGGCTCAATCGTGCAGAAGGGGTAGTTCGCGGCCTCCGCCGCCTGCTGCGACAGCAATGCGTTGAAGAGGGTTGATTTTCCGACATTTGGCAAGCCGACAATGCCACAATTGAAGCCCATGGTTATTCCTTTGGTTGGGGTGCGGCGCTGGGCCGTGGTTGTTTCTCAGGGGGAGGGTTTAGCGTGGCCGCTATCTTTGTGGCAAGCGCTTCGGGGGAATGTTGCCAAAATAATGGGAAATGCCGGGAAAGTGCATGGGTGACATCCTCGACCACCGGCTGTTCTTCGGTTGCAAAGCGGCTGAGCACATAGCCGTGCACCCGCGCGGCCTCGCCGGGATGGCCAATGCCAAGACGAATGCGCCAGTAATCGGCGCCGACCATAGCATCGATATCCTTAAGGCCGTTATGGCCATTCGCGCCGCCGCCCTTCTTGATGCGTAGCTTGCCTAGCGGCAAGTCCAGCTCATCGTGCAGGACAATCACCTGTGCGGGGGGGATTTTATAAAACGCCATCGCTGCCTGCACCGATTTGCCGGAGCGATTCATGTAGGTTTGCGGCTTCAGGAAAATCAGCTTCTCGCTTTCCCAGACCGTGCTGGCCAGCTCACCTTGGAACTTCGCTGTAAAGCGATCCGCCGCTGCCGCCTGTGCCAAGGCATCGATAGCCATGAAGCCGATATTGTGACGTGTGGCAGCATATTCGGCCCCGGGATTGCCAAGACCGACGATGAGCCACATAGCGACCTCACGTTATAAGAGTAAAAAGGCGGAGACTTACTTCTTCGCGGCAGGAGCATCGGCCGCAGGTGCCGCTGCTTTGGTTGCCGGTACAGCACCTGCAGTAGGTGCTGCCGTTGCTTCTGGCTCTTCTTCTTTCGAGCGGCCAGCAATCGAAGCAATGGTGAAGTTGCGGCTCTTACGCGCCATGGTAACGCCTTCAGGGAGGGTTACCTCGTCCAGATGCACGGACTGGCCAATGTTGAGCGTCGCAATATCAATCTCAATCGCGGCAGGGATGTTGGCAACCGGTGCCAGCAGCTCCAGCTTGTGGCGTGCTACGTTCAGAACGCCACCGCGCTTGATACCAATGCACTTCTCGCTGTTGAGGAAATGAACCGGTACGAAAACCCGAACCGAGGATTTCATGTCGACGGCGATGAAGTCTGCGTGCTCGATCTTGTCGGAGACAGGGTTGAGCTGCACTTCGCGTGGGATCGCGAACATTTCTTTGCCTTCTAGTGTCAGCGCTACGACTTTATTCATGAAGCCGCCACGGAAATATTCGTTCGACATGACGCGCGCTTCGATGCTGGCGCTGATATTTGCTTTGCCGTTCGCGTAGATGTTAACGGGCACGAAGCCTGCGCGACGGGTTGCACGTGCGGCACCTTTGCCTACTTGCGTGCGGGGTTCTGCTTTCATTTGAATCGCCGCTTTCATGGGGCTTCTCCTTATATTCTTTGTATATTGCTGCCGAAAAGGTGGGGCTTTATAGCAGAGCCGCCGTGGCTGTCAATCCCATTCCGCGTGCGGGGGCGCCGGGGAACAGGCGGGGCACAGACTGCATCTTGGGAAGAGGGTGACTAGCGCCAACAATTCAACGGGTTGGCTTATTCAAACAGGCTCGACACCGAACTTTCTTCGGAGATGCGGCGGATGCCTTCGGCCAATAGCGGCGCGAGCGAGAGGATACGGATATTTTTACAGGCCTTGGTTGCCTCGGTCGGGGCGATGGAATCGGTCACGACGAGGGATTTCAGCACAGATTTCTCAACACGCGCGATGGCAGGGCCGGAAAGCACGCCATGGGTGACATAAGCCGAGACCGAGGTCGCGCCATTTTTCATCAGCGCTTCGGCAGCATTACAGAGCGTGCCGGCAGTATCGACGATATCGTCGAACAGGATACAATCGCGCCCGGCGACATCACCGATGATGTTCATGACTTCGGACGTGTTAGCGCGCTCACGACGCTTATCGACAATCGCAAGATCTGCACCGATGCGTGCCGCAAGTGAGCGCGCGCGCACCACGCCGCCTACATCTGGCGAGACGACCGTGAGGGTGTCCTGATTGGGGAACTGCTCATGGATATCACTCACGATAACCGGGCGTGCGTAGAGATGATCCACGGGGATATCAAAGAAGCCCTGAATCTGCCCGGCATGCAGGTCAACCGTCAGCGCGCGGTTAGCACCTGCGCTGGTAATCAGGTTGGCAACCAGCTTGGCGGTAATCGGAGTGCGAGGGCCGGGCTTGCGATCCTGCCGCGCATAGCCGAAATAGGGGATCACGACCGTAATGCGGCGTGCGCTGGCGCGGCGCAGGGCATCGAGCGTAATCATCAGTTCCATCAGATGTTCATTGGCCGGTGCGCTGGTCGACTGGATCAGGAACACATCCTGCCCCCGTACATTCTCCTGCACCTCGACAAAAATTTCCTGATCGGAGAAACGACGAATGCTGGCGGCCGTCAGTGGCGCACCTAAATATTCCGCCATCGCGGCAGCCAATGGCTGGTTACTGTTTCCGGCAATGAGTTTCATGACAACGGTCTATAAAGCGTGTGCCGCCGAGAGTCCAGAGGGTATTCATGCAAGCAGTGGTTGCGTTGTCATTGCGGCTGTTGCCCAAGCATGCTACAGCACCCGCTATGAAAAACCCCACCACTCTTATTACCGGTGCCGGTGTACGCATCGGTGCCGAAATTGCCAGACATCTTGCCGCGCGTGGCCATAACCTCGTGCTGCATTACCATCATTCCAAAGAGGCGGCGGAGCAGCTTGCACGCCAGTTGCAGGAAGTGCATGGTACGCAGGTAACATTGGTGCGGGCAGATCTGGAGGCCTTCGCCGATGGCGCGGCATTCAATGCCCTGCCGCCCGTCACCCACATCATCCATAATGCTGCACGGTTTTTACGTGATGAATTAAGCAATTTTTCAGCGCAGGGATTGCGCACGCATTTAGCAACCAACCTTGAGGCACCTTTGTTGCTCAGCCAGTGGTTCATGGCACAACTGCCGCAGGATGTTGAAGGCACAATTCTGGTATTGGGAGATGGCAGCAAACGCTGGAGTGTTTCACCCCAGTTTTTTACCTATGGAGTGAGTAAGCTGGCGTGGGAATCGGTGATTGATTTGCTGGCGGCTTCGGTTGCGCCGCGTGCCCGCGCAAATGTGATTGCACTGGCGCCGACATTGCCTGGCGAACAGGACAGCGAGGAGGTCTATCAACGCCTTGCGCATCATGCGCCGCTGGCACGTAACAGCAGCTTCAAAGAGATTTGCACAACCGTTGATTTTCTACTTGCAAGTCCCGGCATAACGGGTCAAACCATTTCTCTCGCTGGCGGGTTTGGTTTAACCACCCACCGCTCGACACCCTACTGAATACACCCCCTCTGGGGAGGTGGATTTTAGGCATGGGTTCCTCCCTGACGCGTTAGGTTATCTACACCCACCACCCGTCCGTTTTGTTGGGCTCGCTCGTGCCGGTATCAAGGGTAATACGGCCAATAGTTACATGATCTTAATATAAATAATGAATATAAATCAATTGATTGTACGGATTGCTCAAAAAACAGGCAAACTATAGCTGCGCCTGTAAACCTGCCCCTTCCCCGCCCTCGGCTGGAACTTATGCCAAGACTTATCCACAGGTTTCGTGGATAGATCCACAGGCCGTAGTGAATCCCTATGTCAAGCGCGGAAGATGGCTTACAGAAAAAGGATGACCGAGACCGCTCCCACCCCTATCGCCACCGGTGCCGACGCAATCCGCACGGCGCTGAAAGACATGCCGCATCTGCCGGGCGTGTATCGCATGCTGGGTGAGGGCGACCGGGTGCTTTATATTGGCAAGGCGAAGGATTTACATAAGCGCGTTTCCAGCTACGCACAGTTGCGCGATCTCTCGACGCGTATCCTGCGGATGGTCTCGCATGTGGTGCGGGTAGAACATACCGTTACGCAGAGTGAGGCCGAGGCCCTGCTGGTTGAAGCAAACTTCATTCGCCGCTATCGCCCCCACTACAATATTCTGCTGAAGGATGATAAGTCTTTTCCCTATCTGCGGATCAGTGCGGGGCCGTATCCGCGCATCGAAAAACATCGGGGCGCACAGACGGCGCCCGGTGAATATTTTGGCCCATTCGCCAGCGTCGGCGCGCTGAATGAAACCATGGCAATGCTGCAACGGCTGTTCCTGCTGCGGCCTTGCACCGATAGCTATTTCAAGAATCGCAGCCGACCCTGTTTGCAATATCAGATCAAGCGCTGCTCAGCCCCATGCGTGGGGTATATCGATGAGGCTGCCTACGGTCAGCAGCTCAGCGTTGCACGCGATTTTCTGCATGGCCGCCACCGGGCGATTCAGGAGGCGTTGGCCGTTGAGATGCAGGCCGCCAGCGATGCGATGGATTACGAGCGTGCAGCGCTGTTGCGTGACCGTATTCGTGCACTGACGCAGGTGCAGCAGGAGCAAGGGTTGCGCGTCGCCGGGCTGGACGATGCCGATGTGATTGCCCTTGCCCGTCGGGGTGGGCGCAGCATGGTGATGGTCTCGTTCTACCGTCAGGGTGGACATTTCGGACAGCAACGGTTCGAGCCACGCCATGAAGCCGATGCTACCGATGCCGAGGTAATGGATGCCTTTCTTGCGCAGTTCTATCAGAGCCATACCGCACCACCTGAAATTCTGGTGAACATCGTTCCCCAAGAGGCAGCGTTGCTGGCTGAAGCACTCCACCTGCACACCCGTTATGCGGTCATGATTCGCCAGCCTCAGCGGGGCGATAAGCTCCGGTTGGTCACACAGTTGCTGGAGAATGCCGATGCTGCCTTGCAGCAGGTAGAGATGGAACGTGCATCGGTTGCGCGGAATTTGGAAGCCATTCAGAAACGGTTCGGGCTCAGCGCACCACCCGCGCGGATTGAGGTATACGACAATAGTCACAGCATGGGAAAACAGGCAGTAGGAGCATTTATTGTCGCCACGCCGGATGGCTTCGACAAGCGTAGCTACCGCACCTTTAGCATCAAGGATACGACCACCGAACCCGGCGATGATTATGCCATGATGCGGGAAGTGTTCCGGCGTCGATTCAAACGCGTGGCAGAGGAACAGGGTGCCGATGCTGCGCTTCCCGATCTGATACTGATTGATGGTGGGTTGGGGCAGCTGCATGCTGTGCAGGAAGCATTGCAACAGTTGGGTGTTACTAATCTTGTGCTGGTTGCCATTGCCAAAGGTGAGGATCGCAATGCCGGGCGGGAATGGTTTTTCCTGCCGGGGCAAGCACCCTTCCAACTGCCGGTGAATGACCCGATGCTCCATTACTTGCAGCGTCTGCGCGACGAGGCGCACCGCTTTGCCATTGGTCGCCATCGCAATAAACGCTCGCAGGCACTGACTACTTCAGCGCTAGACGATATTCTTGGGATTGGTGCCGGGCGTAAGCGTGCGCTTCTGCTGCATTTTGGCTCGCGCGCCGGGGTGGAGGGCGCCACCATTGCTGATTTGCAAACGGTGAAGGGAATCAGCCGCGCCATGGCCCGAACGATTTACGATTATTTTCATCGCAGCTAGTTATCCCATGCGCGGGGTGCTTAGCTGGACGACAGGGCAAAAAACAAGGTAGGAGTAAGGGCATGAAAATAGAAAAACCCATTCTTGTGCTGGGCGCCGGTAATATGGGCGGCGCGATGGCGCGCTGCTGGCATGCGGCAGGCATTGCCAACCTACAGGTCGTTGCCCGTAATGATGCGCGCCGTGAGGCGCTGCGTGCAGAGGGTATCACCTGCTATGCCACATTGGCTGAGGCCAAAGATGATTATGCAATGATGGTGCTGGCTATTAAGCCGCAGCAATTCGCGGCGATGCAGCACGAGTTGCGCGTGGCAGAAGGCACACTCCTGATGTCGATCATGGCAGGGGTGCCGCTGGCGACATTGCAGCAGGTGGCGCCGCTGGCGGTGCGTGTGATGCCCAACCTTCCCGCACTGATTGGAGAAAGCATGAGCGGTGCCTGTGCACCTGCGTTAGACGCCCCGCATCGCGCCATGGTAACGCTGTTATTGGAAGCGGTCGGTAAGGTCGCCTGGGTTGAGGATGAAGAAACGCTGCACGCCGTGACGGCAATTTCCGGCTCGGGATCGGGCTACGTCTTTGCCTTTATGGAAGCGTTGGAGGCGGCGGCAAAAAATCACGGCTTTACACCCGAGATGGCACGCCTGCTGGTTACCCAGACTTTCCGCGGTGCGGCATTATTAGCCGACCAGTCTTCAGAAACATTAAGCCAGCTGCGCCAGAATGTTACCAGCCCCGGCGGCACGACGCAGGCAGGGCTTGGTGTCTTCACCCAACAGGGGCTGGCGCAGATGGTGCAGGAAGCTACCGAGGCGACTGCCAGCCGCTCGCGCGAGCTAGCTGGATAAGTCGCCAATTGCGTGCGCTGCACCCAAAAATGGTGCAATGCACAAATGCACTTGACAAGCTTCGAGCCGCTTCCTATATTGCACTGCAACACGCAGCCTAAGGGGGCGGTGTACCATAGCATTTTAACAGGAGTCCTATCATGGCAAACCAATTCCAAAATCCGTTCGCGGATATGATGAAGAACCCGTTCATGGATAAAAATCCGATGGCGGATATGATGAAAAACTTTACCCAGATGCAAGCGCCAGAAATGCCGTCGATGCCATCGATGGACGTAAACCACGTTATGTCGGTTGGTCGTCGCAACGCAGAAGCATGCTCCGCTGCTGGCCAGGCAATGGCTGAGAGCGCGCAGGCAATCAGCCGCCGTCAGGCAGAGCTGGCTCGTGCACAAGTAGAAAAATTCCTGAAAACCACCAAGGAAATGCTGGTCAACGGTTCGCCGGAAATCAACACCACCAAGCAAGTTGAATTCGCCAAGACGATGTTTGAATCATCGCTGAACAACCTGCGCGAAGTAGGTGAGTTGATGACCAAGTCGAGCTTTGAAGTGTTCGATGTTATGAACCGCCGTACGTCTGAGTCGATCGAAGAAATGACGAAAAAGGCATCGCCTGCTGCGTCGAGCTCGACCAAGCGTAAGGCCGCTTAAGTTTTCCTACCCTCCTAAGGGTTGGCAACCACAGACGCCGGGGAGCAATCCCCGGCGTTTTGTGTTTGTGCTGTATCGCGTTGAGGGCGCGTGCCTGCTATCCCAATACCTGCATTTCGCGCGGCAGGCGCAGGGTAACTTCCAGCCCTTTGATGGTGCCATCCGGGCGGTGCAGATTCTCAAGGGTGATGTCGCCCCCATGCCCCTGAGCAATGGCACGGGCGATCGAAAGCCCAAGCCCGACTCCGCCAGTTTCTGTGTTACGCGATGGCTCCAGCCGGGTGAAGGGTTTAAAGACCGCACTCATTTCTGCATCGGGAATGCCGGGCCCACGATCCACCACCTTAATCCGCGCGAAGGTCAGGCTCTGCTCCAGCGTAATGAGCGCATGTCCGCCGCCATAGCGGAGTGCGTTTTCGATCAGGTTCGTGATTGCACGGCGCAGTGCTTGTGGTCGAACCATCAGCGATAACGGTGGCGCGGGTGTAAAGCTGACATCCTGCTTCATGCGCTTATACGGCGCGACAATATCTGCCAGCAATAAGGCAAGGTCGATCGGCTCGGGAAGTTCGCCCGCATCGCCGCTGGCAAAGGCGAGATACTCGTCGATCATCCGTCGCATTTCATCGATCTCACCGCTGACAGCAGCACGCGTGGCGTCGTCTACTTTGCCCATTTCCAGTTCAAGCTTCATGCGGGTGAGCGGGGTGCGCAGGTCATGGCTGATACCCGCCAGCATTTCCGATCGGCTTTGTATATGGCGGCGGGTGCGCTCGACCATCATCAGGAAGGCGCGCCCTGCACGCCGCACTTCGCTGGCACCACGCGGCGAGAAGTTCGCGACATCCTGTCCCAGTCCAAACTGCTCTGCCGCGCGTGCTAATTGTACGATAGGCCGCACCTGATTGCGCAGGAACAGGATGGCAATGGTCGTCAGCAGAATCGCCGACCCCATCATCCAGGCAATAAAGATGGTGGTCGTCGAACTGGCAAGGCGCTTGCGTGCAAAGCTGAATTCCAGCACCCCGCCGCTGGCATTGACTCGGACATGGACGGTATCTGAGGTCGAAGGCAGGATCATGACCGGCGCTTCTGTCAGCATGTTGAGGTTGTCATAGAAATCCGGGAATTTCTGGCGGCCTTCTCCGGTAGTTACCATCAGCGAGGGGTCGTGGTAAAACTCGACATCAATGCCCAGCTGTTTTCCGCGGTTGCGGGTTTGTATCAAGGCATCCCCTGCGCCGAACTGACGCCCCAGCGCATCGTATTCATTGGCAAGCATGGCCAGATCCGCTGCCGTGGTCGAAGACATATTGCGCACCACACTGTTCCAGTGGCGGTCATAGAAAATATGCGCGACCAGCAATTGCAGCACCACGACGGGCACCAGCAGGATCAGCAGCGCGCGTGAGAACAGGCTCGTTGGCAGCAGCCGCCGATTTTTCCACCACCGCGCCGCATGGCGCAGGCGTCGATTAGGCCGGATCAGCATAGAGCACATACCCCGCATGACGAATGGTTTGAAGATACATGGGCTTTCCCGGCTGCGGTTCGATCTTCTTCCGCAGGCGGTTGATTTGCACGTCGACCGAGCGGACATTCTGCACATCGCCCATGGCGCGCGCCATGGCTTCGCGGCTGACCGGCGTACCCGCTGTGCGTGCGAGAATCCGTAAACAGTCACTCTCGCTGCTGGTAAGGTAAATCGGTGTCTCATCCTGCAGCAGACGCCCCTGTGCGAGGTCGAACTGGTAAGGGCCGAAGACGATACGTTCTGCTGCTACCGGTGCCGCAGGCGTGCGTGTCAGCAGGTTCTGCAAACGCAATAGCAGTTCACGCGGCGCAAAGGGTTTGGCGAGGTAGTCGGCTGCACCGGATTCCAGCCCGGCAATGCGATCATCGGTTTCGGCACGCGCGGTGAGCAGCAGGATAGGGGGGGAATTGCCTCGCTCTTTCAGCCGTGCGGCATAATCCAGACCGGTCTCTCCCGGCATCATGACATCCAGCACGATCGCGTCTACGGCCAGCAGGCTGAGCAGCTCCTCGGCCTCTTGTGTCTGCGCGGCGGTGGAGACAAAAAATCCGTTCTCGCTGAGATATTGTTTCAGCAGCGTGCGCAGGCGCTCGTCGTCATCAACGACAAGGATATGGGGGGTGCTCTCTGTCAGGGTCTCAGTCACGGCGTTTCTTCAATAGCACATGCGTGACGCCAGTGCCTCCTTTTTCCGGCGTGGCCGCTGCGAAGGCAGAAATCAGGGGGCGCAGGCGTGGTTCGTTCAGCCAGTGCGGCAACTCGCGCCGGAGCACACTCTCACGCGTGCGCCCTTTGCCCGTGATGATGGTTACATGCCGATGGTGTTGCTGTTGCTGCCGCTTCAGAAAGCGGCCAACCGCCTCATAGGCCTCTTCTTTGCTGTATCCATGCAGGTCGAGGGTTGCCTCGACCGTGGCATGGGCTTTGAAGCGCCGTGCCGCATCGCGCGCCGGAAGGGGGGCAAGGGGTTCAGCGGGTGCCGCACGCAGGGGTGCGACAGTGGCCGGAGTACGGCGTGATGGGGCCGGGGAAGGCTCTTCTGGAGAGGGGGTTTCCGCTTCGATAGAGTCGGCATCCGTGGGGGGTACACGCACCCGCTTGGTGAAGCGATTGCTCTCATGCCAGAGCTTGCGCTCTTCCGGCGAGGGGTAGCGCGACTTCATCGTGTGTCGGGTTGCGCCATTGGCAACATGGTATCTGGCATGGCGGGTGGCTCGGCTGCAATCAGGGGGGCGGTGAGTTGTTTCAGCCGTGCCGGTAATTCAGGCGGCGAGAATTCAAAATCCGCAGGGATTGGAGGGCCAA
The DNA here is from genome assembly GCA_030427685.1 of Alphaproteobacteria bacterium. Lineage (GTDB taxonomy): Bacteria > Pseudomonadota > Alphaproteobacteria > Rickettsiales > UBA3002 > QFOX01. The sequence continues at coordinate 755 of JAUIBB010000025.1, read as the reverse complement.
ATTGCTGTGGCTCGGGCAGCGGTAACAACCAGTACACATTGGCCCGGCTGTTTTGATGCCCGGCCTCCCACTCGGCGGCATCGCCCTGCCCATAGAACAGGTCGGCACGGTGGGGGCTGTGCAATGCACCGCCTGTATCCTGTGAGACGAACAGGCGCTGTACCAGCACGGCGGCGCGGGTTGCGTAATCCATTTTGGTGGTGTCGATGAAGGTCGGCACGCCATACGCGGCACGGTCATCGTCGATCGCGATGGAGCGCAGCGCCGTGACTGGTAATCCCAGAGCGCCTTTGGCGGGTTTATCGCCGGGGCCAAACTTAAAGAAGACGTAAGATTCGTTCTGGTTCAGCACTTCGTCCATCTGCTCGGGGTGGCTGTTGAGCCAGTCACGGATGGTTTGCAGGGAAACCTCATCCAGATCGCCACGATCGCGCAGCAGGCGGCCAATGGAGGTGTATCCATAGCCGTTTTGTGCCGCGTATTGCAGGCCGATCAGGCTGCCATCACGCAGTCGCACCTTGCCGGATCCTTGCACATGCAGGAAGAACAGGCCGACCGGATCATCGACATAAAGCAGCACCGGCGCATGCTTTCCCATAGCACCGCTGACAATTTCGGCGCGGGTGAGATAGGGTTTGTGCAGGTTATCCGGCACGCCATAAACCGGCGTCAGGAAGGGCGCTTTCTTGACCTTAGAGCCATGGAGGATCGGCTCATAATAGCCGGTAATCAGCCCTTGGGGCTGCTGCTCGGTT
>JAUIBB010000139.1 GCA_030427685.1 Alphaproteobacteria bacterium | reverse complement strand
TTACAAACGGATGCACGGTGGGTAGTGTAATCGATTCGCCTACAATATTGCCCAATGCTTCAATACCTTCTTTGTCGGAAATGGCAATGATACGGCCCCCGCGTGCTGCGGCTTCCTGAATGTTACTGGCTGTTTTTTCAAAAAGCGCATCCCGTGGGGCGATGGCAACAATGGGGACATTCTCATCAATCAAGGCAATGGGGCCATGCTTCATTTCGCCAGCCGCATAAGCTTCAGCATGGATGTAGGAAATTTCCTTCATCTTTAGCGCCGCTTCGTGAGCAATTGCATAGCTGGTACCACGGCCAATGTAGAGCATATCACGTGCTTGCTGGACATTATGTGCAATGCGCTCGATATCCTCGCCATGGTGGAGCACCTCAGAAACGCGTGCAGGTACTTCGGCCAGTGCATGGGTGAGGCGTGCCATTTGGGAGGCGTCGAGCGCTTGATGCGCTTCGGCAACGGCTAGGGCAAAGCAAGCGAGAACGGTTAATTGGGTGGTAAAGGCCTTGGTCGAGGCAACGCCAATTTCAGGCCCGGCATGTGTATAAAGGGTGGCATCGGCCTCGTGCGACATGCTGGATTCCGGCATATTAACAAGTGCCAATGTATGCTGCCCTTGTTGCTTAGCATAGCGCAACGCGGCCAGAGTATCTGCTGTTTCGCCGGATTGTGAAATGACAAGCGTCAGGCCGTTGGGGGCCAATACGGGTTCACGATAACGAAATTCAGAAGCAACATCGACATCGACCGGAACGCGCGCAAGCGCTTCGATCCAATAGCGCGCAGTTAGGGCGGCGTAATAAGAAGTGCCGCATGCTACAAGCGTGATGCGCTGGATATCTGCCAATGCAAATGGCAGTTCGGGCATTGTGACGCGTGCGGTGGTTGGGTTGTAATAGACATTAAGGGTTTGGCCAATCACGGAGGGCTGTTCGTAAATTTCCTTCTGCATGAAGTGGCGATAGTCGCCTTTACCGGTGGAAGCACCTGTCAGCGCACTGATTTTATAAGGGCGCACAACCTCTTCGTCGGCAGCATTAAAGATGCTCACCGCATCTTTGCGAATCTCTGCCCAGTCACCGTCTTGTAGGTAGCAGATTTTTCGTGTTAATGGGGCAAGGGCGAAGGCGTCTGAGCCAAGGTAATTTTCTCCATCCCCCAGCCCGATCGCCAAGGGAGATCCAAGGCGTGCAGCGTAAATGGCATCTGGTGCGGAGGTGAAAATAACGCCTAGCGCAAAAGCCCCCTCCAGTCGTTTCAGGGTGGCTGAAAATGCCTCGTGAGGGGGTTTTCCCTGATTCAGGTAAAAGGTAATCAGCTGCGGAACAACTTCTGTATCGGTCTGACTGGTGAATTGGTGGCCGGCTTTCTCAAGTTCTGCGCGCAGCTGCTGAAAATTCTCGATAATGCCATTATGCACCGCGGCCACTTGTGACGTGGCGTGTGGGTGTGCATTGGTTTCATTGGGCAAGCCATGCGTTGCCCAGCGTGTATGGCCAATGGCAAGGTTCCCGCCGAGGGGGGCTGTTTGCAGCAGCTTCTCTAGCCCAACGAGCTTTCCCTGCGCGCGGCGACGCTCGATGGCACCATCTACCAAAGTGGCGATGCCTGCAGAATCATATCCGCGATATTCAAGTCGCTTTAACGCCTCAAGCGCTAACGGCGCCGCGGGGCGCTCACCAATTACACCGATAATACCACACATGAACAAATACTCTGTTTGGGGTTTTCCACATCCTGAGATGTGCTGGTTAATAAGGCGGGAAGTAGCATGGACCGTCGCTATCCGTAAATGATATAATTAGTAATAGATGGTGAACTAACGAGTGATTTTTGCTTCATCATCGTGTAGCAGGAGACTATGGCCGTTTCGATTCAACAGCTCTATCGCAATCATGTGGTGCTTCTTTGCTCGGTACTTGTGCCGGTGCTGACGGTACTGCTGACCTATATCGGGGTGCGCGATGGGCGTGCTGTTGCCGCGCGTGAGCTGCAGATTCAAGCGACAATGCTGGCATCCGAGCTGGTCAATTACACGGTGGCTGGTAATACGAAAATTGAGACGGTTCTGGAGCATTTGCTAGCCAATCCTGCGTTGCAGCTGGGCTGTCTGCTGGATGAAGATGGGCATGTTCGTGCATCGGTGCAAGGTAGCTCATATAGTGATGCATCGATGGGGGCATCGAGCTGTGATCCTTCTGTGCTGGAACACCTGGCTGCATCGCAGGTAGTTGCGCGGGTGCGCGTCACGAACCCGATGTTGCCCAATACCCGTGGCGAGGTGATGCTGCTGGCATCCGGGCCTTCAATTTTTCCGACATTGGTAAAATGGCTTGGATTGTCAGGATTGATTGGCCTTTTTGTCGCGGCGCTTAGCTGGTTTTTGGGGCAGGGGCTGGAGCGTGCCTTGCTGGCCCCGATGCGTCAAATTGCAACGACTGCTCAGCGCGTTTCCTTGTATAAAGACTATTCCCTGCGGGTTGTCGTCGGAGCGTTGGCGGTGGTTCCGCGTGAGATTGAAGCGCTGACAGACTCTTTCAACGCGATGCTGCATGAAATCGAAGATCGGGATACGCGTCTGACACGTAAAAGCGAAGAGCTGGAAAAATCACGCCATATGGCGGTGATTGCCAATAATGCCAAATCGCAGTTTCTTGCGAATGTCAGCCATGAATTGCGGACGCCGTTGAACGCGATTATCGGCTTTTCTACTATGCTGGAGGGAGAGCAGTTTGGCCCGATTGGTAACATAAAGTATAAAGAGTATGCGCGTGATATTCATGATTCTGGTCGCCACCTGCTGGATGTCATTAACGATATCCTCGATCTGACAAAGGCCGAAACGGGTAAGCTCAGTGTGACGTTTGAGCCTCTCAATATACTGAAAATTCTTGAAAAGGCGTTCAACATTGCGGCTGGGCAGGCGCATGAGCGTCGCGTGGATATTTATACGGATGTGCCTGAGCGACTGCCAAAGATTTATGCGGACAGAGTGCGGTTAGTCCAAATTCTGCTGAACCTGCTTAGCAATGCCATTAAGTTTAGCCATGAAGGTGGAAAAATTATTGTTCGGGTGCATGCAGAGGCCGGAAAAAATGGGATTCACTACTTCACCATTGAGATTGAGGATTATGGCATTGGTATGACGCCAGCCGAGGTGCAGAAGGCCTTCTCCACCTTCAACCAATCCGACGCGGGGCTTAACCGCAAATATGATGGTGCGGGTTTAGGGCTACCATTAACGAAGCGTCTGGTAGAGCTGCACCACGGAAAAATTAAGATCGAAAGTGAAAAAGACCGGGGCACGCTGGTGACGGTTCGCCTTACTTCAGACCCCGATTTGCTGGACGCTTAAAAGACGACTCTTTATTGTCTTTTAGTGA
>JAUIBB010000024.1 GCA_030427685.1 Alphaproteobacteria bacterium | reverse complement strand
CCGAATGCCGGCAGCGCAGAGCTCCCGCGAGGGGTGGGTACTCAGCGCCTGAATGAGCGCAACGCCCATCCGGCCTGATGCTCCGGAGATCGCAACTTTAAGAGGTGTGGCCATACAAAACCCTTACGCAGTAACCCATGATTGTTGCCTGAACCTAGAATGGATCACCGTAATGGGCAAGCATTCAGGCGGTGTCTACTCTTTCAGGTCTTCCCAGAATTCCTTCACTTTGCTGAAGAAGTTCTCGGTCTCAGGGCTGGTCTGGCCACCTTTTTCAAATTCACGCAAGAGCTCGCGCTGCTTTTTGCTGAGATTCACCGGCGTTTCGACATGGACTTCAATATACATGTCACCACGTGCACTACTGCGAAGGACGCTCATGCCTTTGCCGCGCAGGCGGAACTGGTGGCCGGTCTGTGTTCCTTCCGGGATAGTGACTTTCACACGGCCACCATCGATGGTTGGTACTTCCACATGGCCGCCGAGGCTGGCGGTGGAGATTGCAATCGGCACGCTACAGAAAATGTTTGCGCCATCGCGACGGAAGATTTTATGCGGCGCAATGCCTAGGAAGATATAGAGGTCGCCGGCAGGGCCACCGCGGAAACCCGCCTCACCTTCGCCTGCAAGCCGGATGCGGGTTCCTTCTTCAACGCCGGGAGGAATGGTCGCAGAGAGCGTCTTTTCTTTACGCACGCGCCCCGAACCGGCACAGGTTTTACACGGTTTCTTAATCACCTTCCCCGTGCCCTGACAGGTGGCACAGCCGCGCTCGACGGTAAAGAACCCTTGCTGTGCACGTACTACACCACGGCCACCACATGTACCGCATGTCTCGGGCGTGCTGCCCTTCTCGGCGCCGCTGCCATTACACGTGTCGCACCCGGAGGAGGTCGTCACTTTAATGGTTTGCTGCTTGCCCTTGAAGGCTTCTTCTAACGAAATATTGAGGTTATAGCGCAGGTCAGAGCCACGCGCGGCAGAAGACTGGGCGCTTTCTGCCCCACCACCACGACGTCCACCGCCACCGGTAAACTCGCTGAACAAATCTTCAAAAATGTCGGAGAAGCTGCCAGAGAAGTCAAATCCTCCCCCGCCGCCACCGGCTGCGCCACTCATACCATTGGTGAACGCCTGATGGCCATAACGGTCGTAGGCCGCACGTTTTTGAGGATCTTTCAGGACGTCATACGCTTCGCCTGCCGCTTTAAACTTCTTCTCTGCCTCGGCGTCGCCGGGATTGCGGTCAGGGTGGTATTGCATCGCGAGCTTGCGATACGCTTTTTTTAGCGTCGCCTCGTCCGCGCTTTTATCTACCCCTAATGTTGCGTAATAATCGTCAGCCATAAATAATAATCACAGTCAGGTGTTCAATTGCATAGTGTGTCTAAGTGACCGTGCAAAAAGAGTCGAGCGCCGAATTCTCTCACTCGACGCCCGACTCTGATGACGGATGACTTAGCCTACGTTTTTATTATCGTCGCTGCTGACATCTTCAAATTGTGCATCGACGACATCACCTTCCGGCGAGGACGACGCATCGGCAGCGTTTGCTGCTTCTGCGCCCGCTTCACCGGCGGGTGCTGATTGCTGGGCTTTGTAAATTGCTTCACCCAGCTTCATGACCGACTGCGTCAACGTTTCGGCCTTTGCCTCGATGTCTGCTTTGTTGTTCGATTCCAGCACTTCACGTACCGCTTTGATATCGGTCTCGATTTGTGCCTTCTCTTCTTCGCTGACAAGGCTGCCATGTTCTTTGAGGTTTTTCTCTGCCTCGTGCGCAAGGGCTTCTGCCTTGTTGCGCGCTTCGATCATCGCACGTTTTTCTTTGTCGGCAGACGCATTGGCTTCTGCGTCTTTTACCATTTTGTTGATGTCTTCATCGCTCAAGCCACCCGAGGCCTGAATACGAATCTGCTGTTCTTTCCCGGTTGCTTTATCTTTCGCAGAAACATTCACGATGCCGTTAGCATCAATGTCGAACGTGACTTCAATCTGCGGCATACCGCGCGGGGCTGGCGGAATGTTCTGTAGGTCGAACTGGCCGAGGACCTTGTTGTCCGCTGCCATTTCACGCTCGCCCTGGAACACGCGAATGGTCACCGCGGTCTGGTTGTCATCGGCGGTCGAGAAGGTTTGTGACTTCTTCGTTGGAATCGTAGTGTTGCGGTCGATCAGGCGCGTAAAGACACCGCCAAGCGTTTCGATACCCAGCGACAGCGGGGTGACGTCGAGCAGCAGCACGTCTTTCACTTCACCCTTCAGGACACCGCCCTGAATGGCCGCACCGATAGCAACCACCTCATCCGGGTTCACACCGCGATGCGGGTCTTTACCGAAGAAGCTTTTCACCATCTCGATGACTTTCGGCATGCGGGTCATACCACCGACCAGCACTACTTCATCGATGTTGCCTGCATCAACGCCTGCATCCTTGAGTGCTTTTTTGCATGGCTCCATGGTGCGCTGGATCAGGTCTTCCACCAACGACTCGAGCTTCGCACGGGTCAGCTTGATGTTAAGGTGTTTCGGCCCGTTCGCATCGGCCGTAATAAACGGCAGGTTGATATCCGTCTGCGTAGTGGAGGAAAGCTCGATCTTTGCCTTCTCTGCTGCTTCTTTCAAGCGTTGCAGGGCAAGCTTATCCTTACGCAGGTCGATAGCGTCGGATTTTTTGAACTCCTCGGCAAGGTAGTCGAGGATGCGCATGTCGAAATCTTCCCCACCGAGGAACGTATCACCGTTGGTGGATTTTACTTCAAACACACCATCGCCAATCTCCAGCACGGAAACGTCGAACGTACCGCCGCCGAGATCGTAGACTGCGATGGTCTGGCCATCCTTCTTCTCGAAGCCATAGGCCAGGGCCGCTGCCGTCGGCTCGTTAATGATCCGAAGGACGTTGAGGCCAGCGATTTTACCGGCATCCTTGGTGGCCTGACGTTGCGCATCGTTGAAGTAAGCAGGCACGGTGATGACGGCATCCGTCACGGACTCACCGATATAGTTCTCAGCGGTTTCCTTCATTTTCTGCAGGGTGAATGCTGAAATCTGACTGGGGCTGTATTTTTCGTCCCGGGCTTCGACCCACGCATCGCCGTTATCTGCACGGGCGATTTTGTAAGGAACGATTTTCGCGTCCTTCTGGGTGATGGGATCATCGTAGTTACGACCGATGAGGCGCTTCACCGCAAAAATGGTGTTCTCTGGGTTGGTCACTGCCTGACGTTTTGCCGTCTGGCCGACGAGACGCTCACCATCGCTGGTGAAGGCGACAATCGACGGCGTGGTGCGTGCACCTTCGCTGTTTTCGAGTACTTTCGCGCTGCCGCCATCCATGATGGCCACACAGGAGTTCGTGGTACCAAGGTCAATTCCAATTACTTTTGCCATTGTCTTTTCTTCCTTATCGCTGCGCGCGTTGGTCGCGCGGTTGTTGATCCATCAGGCTCTCGGAAGAGCACTAAGGCCTAGATAAGGAATCCTGTGGCAGATGCAAGGGGCGAGATTACAAAAAAGTCACAAAGGCCATGTAATACCACGAAATCATGGCATTTGGCAGGCAGCCGCCCGTTAGAAGCTTGGGATATCCGTGCAATAATTCAGGGTATAGGTCTCAAGCGACCCGCCCGAACCATCGCAATTCCATTCCCGCTGGTAGGATGGCATGCTGGCACAGGTGCCCGGACTGCTGCAATAGACAGGCTCTGCCGTGGCGCTAAAGCTACCGCCGCTACACCCGCCGGTATTGCCGCAGAACGTGTAGCCTTTTGCGCATGGCCCCACGGGCTCTTCCCATGCACCATTGTTGCAATAGGCTGTCGCACTGCCATCTGCACCGCCAGAGGCCCAGTCATTGCGCGGCCCGTCCGTACCACCGTCCGCTGTCGAGCTAAAGGCTGCCGAACAGCCATTACCCCAAGTCAGGACACCGCCAGGACAAGAGGAAGCAGGGATCGGGTCGCACCCGGTTCCCAGCGCCGACCATGTACCGCTGGGGGTACACTGAATATCCGACCCGCCCGTATAGCCGGGCACAAAGTTGTTCGGCGACTGCATCGTCGCGATCTCCGTGCCATAGTCATACGTGCCGGACGACAGGAAGTATTTACAGGAGCCGGAGACGAAATTCATCGCCGGACAGGTCACTACCTCTCCGGTGCAATCACCCGTCGGCAATGTCCATGTACCGCTGTGGCATTCTGCCGTTCCCGTACCGGTGAAATGGGCGATCACGTTTGCGTCCGCAGCGGAATCCCCATCCGTAGTAGGCGGGAAATTGGCCTGACAGTGGCTGCCCCATGTGAGGGTTTCGCCGACACAGTCCCCACCGGTGCTCACACAGGTGCCGGTTGGTGTTGACCAAATGCCCGACATACAGGTCGCCGTTGCCGACCCGGTATACCCCGGCGAAACATTTGAGAGTGGCCCGGCACTATTGCCATCCACCGTGGTTGGGAAGGAGGCACTACACGCCCCACCCGCCCAGGTCAGGGTGGTGCCCGCACATTGCGACGAGTCAAAGTTACAGCCTGAGCCAGGCTGTAGCGACCAAGCCCCACCAAGGCATTTATAGGTTGCAGAACCTGTCATGAAGTTTGAAGAGCTCACCAGTTGGGCATCACCGGTTGCACCGTTTGGAAGCGTCGCCATACAGGATGTCTCTTCCCCACTCGGATTCCAGTAAACCGTGCCCCCCGCACAATCGACTGTTTCAGCAAAGCAATCCCCTTGCCAGAACCCAATGACGCCACCGCTACAGTAAAGACGCGCCGTACCGGTATAGCCGGCTGCAGTATTTGCGTGCACCACGCCACCATCCATAAATCCATCACCATCAACCATCGGCGTGGTTGTAACCGAGCATGGCCCAGGATCGCCCGGCGTTTCGCCCGCTGCGTTCCAAGTGATAACCGTCGGGGTAGAGCAATCCGTCGCGGGTTCGCACACCGCTGGGCCGCCGCCAGCCGGGTAAGTACAGCCATCACAGGTATAGGAGACGCTGGTATCCAACTCCACTACCCCATTGCGGCAGACAAAGGTTGCTGTGCCCGTCGCTGTACCGCTGGTGCTGGTCGCGGTGCCACCGCTGGTCAGCGGCCCGGTCACGGTTCCGGTACAGGCATCCAGATCACCCCAGACCCGATCCGTATAGCTGCTTTCGTTACAATTCGAATTGAGGACACCCCCAAAGATCACCAGATCATCGTAAAAGAGTGCGCCGCTATCGTCACCATTGTTAAAGGTAGTCGAGAAGATGGTCGCATTGCTGAGGTCACAATCTTCCGTGTCAATTGCTGCATCTACACTGCACCAGCCATGCGACACACCCGCATAGTTTTTCGTAACTCCGCCCACGCCGTTCGCACCGTGGCTGATGACACTGTACACAGCGTCTGCCAGTAAGGTGTTGCTGGCGCCAAGGTTGCCGCTCTTGACCGTCAGCCCCCCCACAGCAGACGTGTTGGAAAGAGCATCGGCAGCGGTCATACTCTCGGTAATGACATAGGAGAATTTATTGCCCCAGCAGTCTGCCGCGTAGGCCTCGTTCAGCCCTAATGTCTGGAAGGGTAAGGCACCAAACAGAACCGGATTGGTGCTGTAGCCACCCGATGCCAGACGGTCAATATCATCATAATCGTTGTTGGGGTCTGTCCCGGGACTACCTGCGGTGACTTCCTGACCAAAATACGGATCGTTCACACCACGGCTACGGCCTGCCGGGAGCGGATAACGGTTGTGTGCACGGGCATAGCTGGCAACCGCCGCATTGATATCGGCCAGTTGGCGTTGCGTGGCAGCATAACAGTTGTCTGGGTGGGCGACATGGCTGGATTGCAGGACAACCGCCGACATCAGGCCAATAATGACAAGGACAATGGCAATTTCAACCAGAGTAAAGGCGCTGCGCATGTAGGATTTTTGGGGCATCATTCCGAGTCTCCGCATAGACAGATCACAGCCATCATCGACAGTCGTTTATACTATAATTATTAACAAATGAATGCAAACAGTAATTAAATATTGATCCGTTATTTAACTAAATCTTACATCTACCTGACACCACGAGTGAAAGGCCTAACCTGCGATGTCAACTGCTAGAGACCGGTATTTCATAAGCAGGCTATATTCCTGGCGACAACTATGGCATATTAGTCAACATCTCGCCTTGCGTTGCAATATATTCTTTCATCCCACCTATTAATCCTTTGACGGATGGGACAAAGTGTTAGGGTGCGCACGTTACGAGAAGACCTTTAGCCCAAAGGAGAAGAGTGCTAATGCCCGAACGCGTACTTATTACTGGTGGAGCTGGCTTTATTGGACGCCGCGTCACTGCATTGCTTTTAGAGCGTGGGGTTGAGGTTTCGATCGTCGATGACCTCTCCGCAGGCGTTTCCATGCCTCCTGCCCATGACAACCTAATTGCCTATGAGCAAGACATTCGCGACACCACGGTCATGTGGCAGCTGATGGCCGAGATTGTCCCGGACGCTGTCATCCACCTGGCGGCACTGCACCATATTCCCACCTGCGAGCGCGACCCAGGCCGCGCCATGGACATCAACATCAATGGCACGCAATCCGTGCTTGATGCGATGGCCGGACATGATGTGCGCCAGATGGTGCTGGCCTCTACTGCTGCCGTATATGACTGGCAGAATAACCCGCTCAGCGAAGATGAGACGCCGCTGCGCGCGAATGATGTATACTCCACCACCAAACTGAAGAATGAGCAGCAGGTAGCACAATGGTCTGCTATCCATGGTGGCGTTGCCAGCATCGCGCGGATCTTTAATACCATCGGTCATGATGATCCAAACGGCCACCTGATTCCCGATATTATTGCCCAGCTTGCGGATGGAAACAATTCGATCCAGCTGGGGAATACCGCACCCAAGCGTGATTATACCCATGCCGATGATATTGCTGCGGGCATTGTCGCCCTGCTTGAGCACCCTCCGACAGAAAAGAAGGTCGAGACCTACAATCTTTCCTACGGGGTCGAGCATTCGGTGATTGATATGGTACGCGCCATTGGTGAATGGCTGGATCGGCCCCTCACTGTGGCGCCAGACCCCGGCCGTGTGCGCAACGCAGACCGCCTGAGCCTATTGGGCGACCCAAGCAAAACCGAACGCCTCACCGGCTGGCGCGCGCAGCTTGACCTCTCGCAATCGCTGGCACGTATCCTGCCACAGTTACTGCCAGATAGCCTGCACCGCGCAAGCTAACCATGTGCGGCATCGCGGGGAGCATCGGCACGCAACCCGCCAATTGGCAGAACATGCGCCATGCCCTTCGCCATCTTTCCCACCGTGGGCCCGATGGAGAAGGAATCGCAGGCATCCGTTTTGATGGTACAGTCTCTACGGCTGAGGACAATGCAACCCGCCTGCTGCTTGGCTTTCGTCGCCTTGCCATTTTTGATCCAAGCACGCGCGCAGACCAACCCATGCGTTGTCATGCGACCGGCAATCTTCTCGTCTTCAACGGGGCGGTCTATAACTTCCTTATATTACGCGAGCAGCTAGTAGCCTGTGGCCATACTTTCCATAGCGATAGTGACACAGAGGTCATTCTCGCGGCCTATCGTGAATGGGGAGATACCGCCTTCCACCGGTTTAACGGCATGTGGGCGCTCGCACTTTACGACGCAACCCGGTGCGAGCTGTTGCTATCGCGTGACCGGATGGGTGTAAAACCACTCTATTACCATCAGGACGGCAACGCATTACACTTCGCCAGCGAAATTCGAGGACTGATTCAGCTGCGCGGCTCCCTGCCCGGCATTCACCCTACCATGGCGTTTGATTTCCTGGCCGGGGTGATGACCGATCATCAGGAAGAAACCTTGTGGGAAAGTATCCGTGCCGTGCCTGCCGGCGCATTATGGCGGATAGCGCAGGATGGCAGCATCACACGCGGCCACTACCACCAATGGCCACACTCGACAGGGGAACAACAGGATGCAAAGGCGCTACGGCACTTACTTGATGATGCCGTTGCCCTGCGCCTACGCGCCGATGCGCCCTCGGCGACCTTGCTTTCAGGAGGGCTGGACTCAGCTGCCATCACCGCACTCGCAGCAGAACATGCACAGGATACACGCGTACAGTTTGGCGGCGCCTTCTCGTATGGCTACAGCGATGCTGCGTATAGCAGCCATGATGAAAGCATACGTGCCAAAGCATTGGTGGCCGCACTACCGACAGCAATTCGACACACACTTTTGCAGAACGATCCTGTGGCCTCCATCCCCGAGCTAATGGATCTGACCGTCGCACAGGAGCAGCCTTTTACAACCCCGTCGATTCTTGCCTCATGGCGGCTCTATCGCGCCATGCATGCACACGGAATCAAGGTAGCACTCAGCGGCGAAGGAGCAGATGAGCTGTTCGCAGGATACACGCGTCTCTATCTCCCACTGCTGGCGCGAGACTGGCTCCGCCAGGGACGGTTCCGGGAAGCCATTGCATTGCTGGGTTCCTCCCAGCTGCCACTTGCGGGTTTACTGCGACGACTGGCATGGCAACTGCCCTTACCAACCTTACTGCCTCTACTACGCTGGCGACGCCCGCATCTGGCGAGCCTTCACCCTACATTCTGGGCAGAGCATAAGGCACGCTTTTCCCATGTGCTGACACAGCAGGCATTGCCTCTTTCCATGCGGCTACGACAAGATGTCATGCAGCAAGGATTACCACAGATTCTACGCTATGCCGATCGCAACAGCATGGCTTCCAGCATTGAACTACGCTTACCTTTTCTTGATTATCGACTGGTTGCCTTTGCCCTGAGCACTCCCATTGAACAACAAATCGGAGCAGGTGGTGGCAAGCAGTTACTACGTCAGGCAATGCAGCAACACTTGCCTGAATCCGTCTGGCGGCAACCCAAGACGCATGGGTTCGGCCATGCCGAGCAATATCAATTACATCAGCTGGACCTTGCCTCCCTCATAGAGCGCGCCCCGCGTGAGGCATGGGACTATCTCGACCGCAAGGCGCTCACTGCGCAATGGCGGCGGCCAACACTACATCCAACGGCATGGCTGCCTGTGTCTTTCCTGCTTTGGAGCACGGCGCGGGCAGAAGGCCGGTTCGCCTAGCGCATCCCGTCCAGAATGACACCCTTTACCTGCGCCTGCGCACGGAAATAATGCAGGAAGCGTTGGATGCGGGCAAGCTTCTCGCCCGGGCTTAGGATCAACGCAATGGCGCCCGCATAGGCAGTGAGTGGGCTAGTGGTCAGATCTTCGCGCATGCCGGGACAGTAGAGCACAATCCGCTGGAAGGTCTTGCCAAACTCCGTCAGGATATCGACAAACAGCTGCTGATGCAGGAGTGGCGCACCATAGCTGGTCGCCGTACCACCGGGAATGAAATACAGGTTTGGCGCAAGGGTTTGCACGGCTGCATCAAACACCGCCTTCCCGACCATCACATCCGAGAGCCCCGGCACCGCATGGACGTTAAGGCAACTATGGATGCCATGCTCGCGCATACTGCAATCCACCAGCAATGTTTTATCTTCCTTTGCACTTAACGTGGCAATGTTCGCTGCAATCACTGCCGAAGCATTTCCCGGACGAATGCTGGTCAGCATCCATACCGGATTGGGAGCACCATGGGCAGCAAAGGCAAGGTTATCCATCAGCGAAAGGTAGTCACGCAAGGGGCGCGTATCTCGGTGCTCGTCGAGGATGCGCTGGCGACGCGGTTGCCAATAGCCTCGCCATCCGGGCACCAGCGGAGCAACCCGGCGCAACGTACCCAGCACCGACAGCTCACTCAGCATTGCAAGCTGTGCCGAAGAGGTCAGCGTCGCAAGCGGCGAGAAGCTGGTGATATAAATCGCCACACTGCCAAGGATCAACCCAATGACCATGCCAATAAAAATGGTTTTCAGGTAATGAAACACCCCCGAACCGGCAGAAAGTTCTGGCCGATCGACAATGCTTGCATAGCCAGTAATGCTTGCCGCCGTTGTCCGCAATTCGGTTAGCTTGTCAGCCGTGATTTCATACATCTGTTTATAGGTCTCAACCTCGCGACTGATACGCAGCAATTCGCGCTGTGTCTCGGGCAAGCGATCAATCGCCTGCTGCAACTGCGTGCGCTCAGCCGTGAGGTAGCGCAACTGATCGCCGACCGCTTGTTGCGCCGGATGCACCGCAGTATAGTAAGCACCCAGCTCTTTCTGTTTTGCCGTCACCATACGAATCTGCGCCTCAACCTGCATCAGCTGCTCTAGTGAAAGGCGCATCTGCTCGGTCATATCCACCGTCCCTGCGCGCTGCTGAAATGCTTCGCGGTGGGCTTCTGCCTGCTCTAATGCCAGACGAATTGTATTCAGTTGTGCCGCGAGCCGCGCCTCTGCCGCACCAGCACTATCGGCGCGCTGCTCATAGGCACGGGCGACGTACGTTTCCATCAGCGCAGCCAGAAACCGCTTCGAGAATTCTGCATTCTCGCTGGCGAAGGCGAGACGGATAAATCCGGCATGTTCTTTACGTCCAACCGTGGCCATGGAAAGCTGCGACTGCAACTGCGCAACAATATCCTTTGGAGAATGCGGCACCAATGTAAACTGCTGGCCCGGAGGCGCGTGGATCGCGCTTATGTTTAACTCCACCGGCTGCGCTTCCGGTGCCAACGTCGCCTGTGCATCCGCGAGTAGATCGCTGTAAAGCAACGTGCCATTTGCATCGAGCAAAGTGTAGTGTGCGTTCGGATCGATGCGCAGGGTGAGTTTCTGATTCAACAATCGATCCGGCACTTTCAGACGGTCAATGGTCAGTTGTGGCCCCTCTGCACTAAAAATATTGGCGCTGCCAAAACCGAGCAGGTCCCGCGCCCGGGCTTTTAATTTTGAATCGGCACGGTAGACATCCACATTGGGCCCAAGCCGTGCCAATGCCTGCATCAGGGTCGAACGTGCCCGGATAAAATCCATCTCGGATTCCAGCGTAATTGCCAACGCCTGTTGCGAGACATCGGCATCAATACGTACCAACCCTTCTGCGGTATAGGGCTTGGCACAGGCCAGCATATAGAGCGCCGTAGCCACCCCACAGCCAATACCCCAGAGCAGGATTGCATGTCGCTTACGCCAGAGCTGTCCTGCCGCCTCCATCACCCGATGGTGTTCATCATGCCGTGCCTGCGGATGGAAAGGATCGTACATCGCGTTACTGGATTCCTTTCGAGATTCCGAGGTTCGCCGGCAAGAGCTGCGACAGGAACCGGTGCCACTCGGTAATTGCCGACGGCGAAATATAAATAACATCGCGCGGCTGTAGCATAAAATGATCGGCCACGGCATAGGCCACCGGCAGCGCGCTATCCAGACGGTAGATACGAATTTGTGACGGCGTACCCGGCTCTGCTATCGCTCCACGAATCACGTAAATATTGCCGATGCTGGCGGTCTGGGTATTGGGCCCCTGTGACTCACGCACCGGACTTTGCGGGTCGTTCAGCGCTTCCGTCAGGGAAAGCTGGCCGGCTTTGATATAAAGGGCACCGGGCTTCATCGCTTCACCCATCAGGAACACACGATTCCGGTGATTTTCTGCAAGCAACAGGGTATCGCCATCCTGTAATAGGCGCTGCTGCGACCCATCGCCCTTGTAGAGCAGCGCCAGGAGGTCGAGCTGCTCGCGCGTACCATTGGCATGGATCAGCGTGGCGGCGGCAAGGTCTGCAGCTGGCTCTGCCCCGCCGGCCCGTTCCAGCGCCCGCGTGATTGTCAGTGGTGTATAATCCAGATACTGCACGCCAGGAGTATGCACAGCACCGCTGAGTGTTACCTGACGGCTATGGAAATCCTGCACCTGCAATTCAAAGCGCGGCTCCTTAAAATAGCGGCTGAGTTTTATCATCAGGTCAGCGCGCAACTGCTCTGGCGTTTTTCCCGCAACGGGCAAGGCGCCAATCAGTGGAAAGCTTGCTTGGCCATCCGCCTCGACTTTAATCGGCACCGCCTGCGCCGACATGCCCACAGCGCTGGCAGCATCGCCAAGCCCCATCCCTTCGATCAGCCGGAACGAAAGCGTATCCCCAGCACCAATAGGGTACCGATACGCCGTCACGGCTGCTGTTGCTTTCTCGTTAGGAGCATGGAGTGGTGTGGCGGCATGGGCTGCCTGCTGGGCAGCGATCAATTGCGGCGTAATGGGAATTACCGCATAGTCGCTACCATCCAACGCAGCACCGGGTGTGCACGCGGCCAGCAGCAAGCATGCTATTGCTGCCACAACCTTGTTTGCACCCTGTGCATTCCTTACAATGCCATTCATGATCCCATGCCAATGGAGGTAACTCCTTGAGAGTCCTATCGCAGCACCACCGCCGGGTCATGCATAACAGCAAAGTTGGCCACAGGTTTTTTGTCTCGAATTCTGATGCAAGCAATTCATATTTACTAACAATGTTTAAATGCACATTCTTTTATTTTGACGCTGTATTTTCCTCTGCTTAAATAGTGCTCTGATTCGCTCACCCCAGATCGGGATGTACGACCATGATGCCTCCATCCCCTCGCCCGCAACGCTGCACGGTCGTCGTCGGCACACGACCAGAAGCCATCAAGCTTGCGCCGCTGGTGCGGGTGCTGAAAGCGCATCCGCAGATTGAACCACGTCTGCTTGCCAGTGGCCAACATCGACAGCTTGCAACGTCGGCACTGGCGGAATTTGATCTCACTGCCGATCAGGATCTTGGCGTCATGCAGCACCGTCAGGATCTGGCGGGACTGACGGCACGTATCCTTCAGGGGTGCGCTACTGTCTTCACGCAGGAGCGGCCAGATGCCGTGATTGTACAGGGCGACACCACCACGGCCCTCGCCGGGGCACTGGCTGCTTTTTACCAGCAGATTCCCGTCTACCATATTGAAGCCGGCCTGCGCAGCTACCGTCTGGATTCGCCTTTTCCGGAGGAGGCCAACCGGGGAATTATCAGCCGTCTTGCGCAACTGCATTTTGCACCGACCCCGTCGGCGCGCGATGCCCTGCTCCGCGAAGGCATTGCGGATACATCCATCCACGTCACTGGCAATACCGGCATTGACGCATTACGGCTGATGCAGGCACGGCTTAGCGCGACATTCCCAGGGGAGGTCGCATTGCCTGATGGCACACAAGATGCGGTCGCAGGAAGGGCACCCTTCCTGCTGGTTACAGCGCATCGGCGAGAGACGCTTGGCGATGGCATACAGCAGCTAAGTCGCGCGCTTGCGATGTTAGCAACAGAGCATCCGACCCTGCACATCCTGTTTCCGCTTCACCCCAATCCACAAATTGAAGCGCCACTGCGGCGTGCATTGGATGGACATAAAAACATTCATCTCCTGCCACCGCTGAGCTATGCCCAATGCATCTGGTTGATGCAGCGCTGCCATTTTCTGATTACGGATTCCGGCGGACTGCAGGAGGAGGCCGCAACGCTAGGAAAACCGCTGCTGGTAACCCGTAACGTCACTGAACGTGGCGAGGCCCTGCGCGAAGAGAGCCAGCTCACCGGCACCGATACGAGTGCAATTATAACGATTGCCAAACGCCTGCTAACGGATACCGATTTTTATCGTCGCGCCTCCTGCAACCACACCCCTTTTGGTGATGGAAATGCCGCAACGCGCATCGCAACTATCATTGCCCGACACGCAGGTAGGGTCGCTTCGCAACGGATTGCCTCATGAACCGCACCCTTGCAACATACCCGGCCTCCTCACGAAAAAACCAGCCCGAACAGGCGTCTTCTATCCTTGCCTTTCCTGTGACAATCAGCGCCCGACAAATGCGGATCAAGCGCGGGGTTGACCTTCTCTTTTGCAGTGTTGCACTCGTCATCGCAGCACCACTCATGCTGCTCATCGCGTTGCTGATTCTTACAGAGGGAAAGGGGCAGGTCATCTTTCGCCAATGCCGCCATGGGCTGGATGGCCGTGAATTTAATATCCTGAAATTCCGCAGCATGACCGTGTGCAGTACGGGCCTTGCGCAAGCCACGCGGGATGATCGCCGCGTCACCTGGATTGGTAAGTGGCTGCGGCGCACCAGTTTCGATGAGCTACCACAGTTATTCAATATCCTGCGCGGCGAGATGTCGCTTGTGGGCCCACGCCCCCATGCCATTGCCCATACACACTATTACAGTAAGCGCATCGAGGGGTACATGACGCGTCTGAAATTGCGTCCCGGCATGACGGGGTGGGCACAGGTCAATGGTTGGCGCGGCGAGACCGATACGCTTAGCAAAATGCGGCGCCGGGTTGAACACGACCTCTATTACGCGCATCACTGGTCGGTCGGCTTCGACCTGCGCATCCTCCTGCGTACACTAACAACCGTGCTGCGCCACCCCAACGCCTATTGAGGTCGCATGCGTATCCTGCACATTACCTGCGATTACGCACCACTCAGCAAAGGCGGCGGCGTTGAGCGCTATATTCACCAGCTGGCGTTACAACAGCAACAGCTGGGCCAGCAGGTGGAAGTAGCCGCGCTCCGGGCGGATTACGAGGCCATGCCCTATCCGGTATATACGCCCAACCTCCGGCAATTGCTGCGACTGATTCATAAGGCCGGATGCCTGCACCTGCATGGTCCACGGACTCCCTATACGGCGATGGCGGGGTTATTTGCTATCCTGCTTCGCACACCATTCCTTTACACTGCGCACTGCTTTTACGAGAGCAGCACCCGCATGGGACGCAGTAAGAAATACCTCTGGGATCAGCTGGTGGAACGCCTTTTATTTGCGATGGCCCGGCGCGTAATCGTGCTCTCTGATTATTGGCAAGCCTACCTTGCAGTGCAACGTCTGCCTGTTCGCCACAGTGAGGTGCTTCCGAATGGTATCGACATGCAGGCGCTGGCAGCAACACCAGATACAACCATCGTACTGGAAGGGGCGCCGGCCATCCTCTCGGTTAGCCGACTCGACCCGATCAAGCGCATCGAGGATATCATCCGGGCACTTGCCGAACCGGGAATGGAGCAAGCGCATCTTCACGTTGTTGGTCAGGGCCCGGATGCTGCGCGGCTTACAGAAATTGCTGCGCAACATCAGCTGCAACATCGGGTTACGTTTCATGGCTTCCAGACCGATGCAACCCTTGCCACTATGGCACATGCAGCTGATATATTTGTCCTCGCCTCTGCAACTGAAGGGATGCCTACGACCGTACTGGAAATGCTGGCACGGAAATTACCTGTAGTCGCCTCGGACATTCCCGGACACCAAACCCTTGCTGCAGCCCTTGGCTGGCCCAAACTCTACCCGCTGGGCGATACCGCTGCCCTGGCAGCAACGCTACTGGCGACATGTGCAGTGCCGGTTACAACGGATGTCCATACACAGCTTGCCCGGCAGTTTGACTGGCGGCCCATTGCCACACGTATGCAGCCACTTTATGAGGCCGCCTGATGGAGCCTACGCGCCAGCTATTATTGGATTGCCCTGCCGATACCCTCAGTAGCACAGCCATTCTAGAGCGCGCGCGATATGCCTTGCGCGGCACGACACGACTGACCATTGAAGGGCTGAACGTCGCGAAACTGGTAGAAGCACGGCGTGATTCGTCCCTGCTGGCGGCACTACATGCGGCATCGATTGTGCATCTTGATGGTGCTGGCGTGGCGCTGGCAGCCCGCTGGCTGCGACGTGGGTTCCCCCCACGCATCGCTGGTATCGACCTGATGGATCCACTGCTTGCACTAGCCGCTGCAGAAGGTGCCAGCGTCTTCCTGCTCGGCGCACAGGAAGACGTGGTCACGCGTGCTGCCGCCGCAATGCAGCAGCGCCATCCCGGACTGGTGATCGCCGGAACACAGCATGGTTACTTCACAGAGTCCGAGGCTGCAGATGTAGCACGCGCCATTGCTGCCAGCGCTGCTGGCCTGCTGTTAGTGGGCATCTCGTCACCTAAAAAGGAACAGTTCCTGCATCGCTATGGCAGCGCGTGTGGGGTAGCCGTTGCGATGGGCGTTGGCGGCGCATTCGATGTTGTTGCTGGGCATCTACGTCGTGCGCCACGCTGGATGCAGCGCAATGGCCTGGAGTGGCTCTTCCGGATGTTACAGGAACCGCGGCGCCTTACTGGTCGCTATCTACGCACCAACCTGATCTTTGCTGGCTTGCTCCTGCGTGAATGGTGGCGGCAGAAAATGGCCGAGGCACCACTCTCTTTTGCATGGGACGCATTCCTTCCAATGCTGCGGGACGATACGGCTTCCTGCCGCCACGCACTGTTTTTTTTGCACCGAAATAGCCTGCTGGGTGGTCGTGTGCGGGCGGTGGTGGCGGCATTGCGCGACTTAAGATGGTTGCTCTACCCGCCACGCCATACACCGCTGCAACCATCGACAAATACGGTGGCGATTGCCACCCTGCCCGGTGCGGCTGGCCTTGGCACCATCGCACAGGCAGCAGCTGCTTGCCCCGGCACGCCGCTACCAATCATTGCCCATCCACGCATGAAGGGCATGCCTTACTACCCCACACCAGTAACCATACGCGATGCCGTCCGCGCAGTGGGCGCTGCATGGCGATCGCTGCAACAACCAAACGGTGCATTGCGCCGTACGATTGTGGCAAGCTGTCAATTTCGTGCTGCATTATGGCAGGCTTCGTGGCAGAATTTTCTGCGGCATCATCCGCGAATTGAGACATTCCTATTGCATAACGACTTCGACATGATGAGCCGCACCTTGACGGATATCGCCGCTCAGAAACGACAGGTTGTCTGTGTGCAGCATGGCGTCCCGACCGAAGAATTCTTTCCCACCAGCGCACCAATACAGCTGGTTTGGGGAGAGGCAAGCCAGACGGCCTATCACTCTCTATCACCACATGCCACCATCCATATGGACGCACTGGGTATGGCCTCCACACCGCCTAGCGATGCTATGCCGCCGCTGGCGCTCCACCTTGTCTCACAAACCCATACACGCGCCTATGGTCTCGACCTGTCGCCTTATTTCGCCGGACTGGCGCATGCGCTGGCGACAGCGCTGCCACCTGATAAGCTGCGTATTTTGTTGCACCCGAGTGAGCGCCTGCCCCGCGCCTATTATGGGCTAGACCCGCGCTATCTGGAGCAGGCACCGCACCCTTCGCTACAATCGGCCTCCCCTCGCGCACTGATCGTAGGATATGCGTCCACCGCCCTGCTGGATGCCGCCCGCGCCGGACACTATGTCGCCACCATGGCATGGCCCGTGCACGCCAGTCATACAGCGCACAGGCTGTGCCAACCCCCAATGCAATACGCTGATGCCGCAGACCTGCTGGCTGACCTACACCGCTTACAAACGGATGCCGTAACACGCACCGTATGGCAGCAGCAACAGGTAGACTGGCTTGGCAATCACTTCACGGATTCCGGGGAGCTTGCACGCTATGTTGCCTAGTGCCTACCCCCGAACTCCGGCCTGGATCCAGCTCCCTTTCTTCTCAGTGATCGTACTGTTTCCAGTGCTCGACCTGCTCGCGGCACTACTGTACGAAGCAAGCGGCAGTCACAGCGTGATTGTGTTACGCTATTACCGCGACATCGTAACACTGCTGCTTGGGATCATTGGCTTCGAGGTTTTTCACCTGCGCGACCAATTCTCGCAGTCGCCACTGATTGAATTGATGA
>JAUIBB010000023.1 GCA_030427685.1 Alphaproteobacteria bacterium | reverse complement strand
TCATGTTTGCGTTATCTTCGTCACCCGATAAGGAGCCACCATGGCTGTTGCTATCTCCCGAAAATTATCCAACTCCGTTGAGGGGGCACTGGCGGGCGGTGGCGATCCGGCAACCTCGCCACTGTATGTTTTTGGGCCCTTCCTCAAGTTGATTGTGGTAGCTGGTGTTGCGCAGGTAACCTTCGGCGCCACCGTATGGCTGGCCGTGTTTACGGTCATCATGGTGTCGGCGATGTACCGGCAGGTAATGCGTTGGGTAACCGATGGCAGTGGCGGTAGCGGCCTAAGCGAAGAAGAGTTCGGCAGTTGGGCCGTGAAGATCAATGCAGGCATTACCGTGATCGAGTACACGCTGACCTTCCTGGTGAGCATGGCGGCGCTGGTTACCTTTATTGCTGACCGCTTCATGGTGCTGAACGATTCGGTTGCCGGATTTCAGTACCGGGTATTTCTGGCGATTGCGCTCAGCCTTTTTACCTGCTGGCTTGTCAATCTTGGCCCTAAAGTCTCTGCCCGTGCTTTTGGCCCGGCAACGGCAGCAGTGCTGCTGCTTTTATGGGGGATGGTCGGCGCAACGATTTACCAGACGGGTTTTCACCTGCCGACGATTGATTGGCAGGCCTTTTCGTTGACACAAGTGCAGTTCCTCTCGGCAGAAGGGGGGATAGAAAGCTCCTCTTACCTGAACCTGACATTGGGGGGCTATGCGCGGATTTTGGCGCTGATGACGGGTGTTGAAATTTTTGCCAACCTTGTGGCTGCCTATGATGGTGATCGCCGGGCGCGCAGTCGCAAAGCCTTCGGTAGCCTGCTCATGATTATGGGGACTACGGCCATTACGATGCTCATTGTTGGCCCGGCCATCCTCGCCCATTCTGATCCACTGAATACCCATGTGTCGGTGTTTACCCAGACGATGGATTACCTCTTGCCGCCCTGGATGTCGTATGCCGGGACGCTCATCGGGGTTGCGGTCTTGCTCTCGGCTTGTGCTGCGGCAGCGCAGGGGGTGCAGAACCTCGCACTTGGGCTGCGTTACCGGCATTATGTTTCTGCCCGAATGGGGCAGCGTAACCGGCATGACGTCGCGGCCTCGCCCGTCTGGATGATGGCGGCTGTCAGTGGTGCGTGCTTCCTGTTGTTCGGCACCCATGAAGAGACCTATCTGGCGCTCTACGCGGCGGGTGTTTTTATTCTATTGAGTATGACGGGCTGGGCGGCATCCAAACGGCTCTTGCGCGAGTTGCGGGTTGCGTTCTCGAAGGTCAAATTCGCCATGTTTATGGGGACGGTGATTGCGGCGCTGCTCACATCTTTCGCGACGGCCATTATTTTTGAAGAGCGGTTCTTTGCGGGTGCGTGGTCGTACCTTGTGTTGACACCAATCTTTTATGCGATCTTCAGCTATTACCGCCATCATCTGGGTGCGCCGCCTTCAGTCGAAGACCGTTTGGGGCTCATCCTCTCTGGTCATGCGTTTATGTCGCAGACGGTGTATCGTCCGACCCTTGCCCGGAAACCCTTTACCAGATTGCTGGTGCCACTCAATGGCAGCGCCTTGGCAGAGCAGTCCTTGCCGATGATTCGGTCGCTGGCCCGGCGTTATCAGGCGCGGGTAGAGTTGTTGATGATGGGCGATCATGAAGATCGTGAGGAGGCTGAACAGCAGCAATATCTCGCGTCGATCGGTGATTTGCTGGTAGGAGAAGGGGTGACCATTGGCTGTGCCGTGCGCAGTGATGCATCCGCTGCGGTGGTGGACACCTATGCCGAAGAAGTGCGTGCTGACTTGATTGTGATGACAACGGGAGATGATTCCGTCGCAGGGAAGCTTTTCGCTGCATCGCTGGTACATAAGGTTGTGAAGAAAACACTGGTGCCAACCCTGGTGATACGCCCGTCGCAGCACTGGCGCAGCCGCCACTCGCGCTTTGCCCGGATTCTGGTGGCGCTGGATGGTTCGGAGGAGGCAGAGGCTGTTGTGCCTTATATCCGCATGCTGTCCCATCAGTTCGGTGGTGAGGTATTACTGCTCTCGGTGCCAGAGGGATCAGAGTCTGAGGCGTATGGTGAGACAATCCAGCGCTATCTTGATGATGCCGCGACCTTGCTGCGCCAAGAGGGGATTGCGGTTTCAGTGTTTTTCACCGGCTCTGGCCCTGCGCGGACGATCCTTGCCGTTGCGGAGGAAGAGAAAGCCGATCTGATTATGATGGCATCGCATGGGCGTGGAGGGGTTTCCCGGCCCACGATTCACCTTGGAAGTGTTACCGAGAAGGTGATGAAAGAAACACCCTGTCCCCTGCTTATCGTCCCGCTGACGCGTAGTTAGCGGCGGTTTGGCCCATAGATACCCTTTGGGTGATATTGGCCGATTGCACGAATTCGATTGACTTAAAGGGGAAATGCTCTATCAGTCCGGCCTGAGTGTTCTCTATTCTTTACCTATGCCGGCTGTATCCTTACTTTTCTTGCAGCGTATCTGACCGATACACACGATCCGCCTATAATTGATCTCGACAGCGTTTGATTTAAGAATGACCGGCCATTTGCCGGAGTGAAAATTCTCAACCATGCAGTTCATTCCGAATTGCAATCAACGTTTTGTCTAGGAGACAACAATGGCTACAGGTACCGTGAAATGGTTCAATTCTACTAAAGGCTTCGGCTTCATCCAACCTGACCAAGGTGGCACCGATGTGTTCGTTCACATCACCGCGCTTGAGCGCGCAGGCATCCGTGGTTTGGACGAAGGCCAGAAAGTAAGCTATGAGCTTGCTACTGAAAAAGGCAAGACATCCGCAGCGGATCTCAAGCTCGTAGCGTAAGCTAGCCGACTTCAATTCTATTGAAATCAGACACCGTCCTCGCCGTGTTAAGCGGCGAGGCGGTTGTTTTTGGGGATTATTATGCAAAATTTTGAAACGCTCGGGCTTCCCGGCGAACTGATGGGTGCGCTTCGTTACATGAAGTTTGAGACACCAACACCGATACAAGCGGCGGCAATTCCGCCTGCGCTTGAAGGAAAAGATATTCTAGGCTCTGCCCAGACAGGTACCGGTAAAACAGGTGCGTTTGGCATTCCACTGATTGCGAAACTACTGAACAACCCGCGCGGCACGGCATTGGTGATGACGCCAACGCGTGAACTCGCAGTGCAGGTGATGAAGATGCTAGAGCAACTGCTGGGATCGGGCAGCGGTATTCATACGGCGCTGCTGATTGGCGGTGAGTCGATGCCGAAGCAATTCACGCAATTGCGTGCACGGCCACGGTTGGTGGTAGGTACGCCAGGTCGTATCAACGATCATTTGACGCGTGGGACATTAAAGCTCAATGAAGCCAACTTTCTGGTGCTCGATGAGACCGATCGTATGCTGGATATGGGCTTTGGCATCCAGATTGATAAAATCGTTAAGCATATGCCGGCTGAGCGTCAGACCCTGATGTTCTCGGCAACCTTGCCACCGAATATTATCACCATGTCGAAGAAATACATGGCGAGCGAGCCAGTGCGGGTTTCCGTGGGTGATAACAACACGCCGATTGCAAAGATCACGCAAGAAGTGATTCAGGTGACCGAAAGCGATAAATACGGCCAGCTGCTTGTGCAATTGCAGCAGCGCGAAGGCTCGATCATCGTTTTCGTGCAGACAAAGCATGGTGCCGACAAAATGGCTAAGAAGCTGAGTGCCGTCAGCCACAAGGCGGACGCGATTCATGGCAATCTGAACCAGCGTCAGCGTGATCGTGTGATTGCAGATTTTCGTAGCAAGAAATCGCGGATTCTCGTGGCAACGGATATTGCAGCGCGTGGCCTTGATATTCCGCATATCGAGCATGTCATCAACTATGACCTGCCGCAATGTCCGGAAGATTATATCCACCGTATTGGCCGTACCGGTCGTGCAGGGAAAGAAGGCGCTGCCGTCAATCTCATCAGCGCACGTGATAACGGGAAGTGGAAAGCTGTCTGCCGTTTGCTCAACCCCGGCGTTAAGCCAGAGGGCGGTAGCATGAACGACAAGCCACGTTCCTATGCCAATGCGAAAAAGAAGTATGGTGGGCGCAAGATCCGTTCCGGTAAATTCTCCGGCAACCGTCGTGCACAGCCGAAGGCGGCGTAACGTATTCCACGTTACTGCTGGCCGTAAGGTTGACCTGAAACGCGCAGCCGGTTAGGTTGCGCGCCTTCCCTCTTTAACATGGTGTCATGCTTAGTATTCAAGATCTTACCTACCGCGTTGGCGGCCGTACATTGCTTGAGAAAGCCTCGCTCTCGATTGGGGCAGGGCAGCGCGTGGGGCTGGTTGGCCCGAATGGTATTGGGAAGTCGACACTGTTCAAGCTGATTGCCAAGGAGCTGGTGGCCGATAGCGGCGAGATCAACCTCATCAAAAATGCGACCGTTGGTTGGGTGCGGCAGGATCTTCCAGAGGATGACACGCCCTTGATTGATGTGGTGCTTGCCGCTGATACCGAGCGTGCCGCGCTGTTGCTTGAGGCGGAAACAGTCGAGGATCCAGACCGGATGGGGTATATTTTTACCCGGCTTGAGGAAATCAGCGCGTACGATGCTCCGGCCCGTGCGGCGACAATTCTGGCGGGGCTTGGGTTTGATAAAGTAGCACAGGCACGCCCTATTTCTGACTTCTCGGGCGGCTGGCGGATGCGGGTGGCGCTGGCTGCAACCCTGTTTCGCCAGCCGAACCTGCTGATGCTGGATGAGCCGACCAACCACCTGGATTTTGAGGCCATGGTCTGGCTGGAAAACTACCTGATGCGCTATAGCGAGACCTTGCTCATCATCAGCCATGACCGCGACATTCTCAATAAAACCGTGACCCATATCCTGCACATGGAAGACCAGAAACTCCATGCCTATACCGGCACGTATGACGAGTTTGAACGTCGCCGTGCCGAGCGGATGATGAACCAGCAGGCGCTGCATGAAAAGCAAATGCGGCAAAAAGCCCATATGCAGAAATTCGTCGACCGTTTTGGTGCCACCGCAAGCAAGGCGCGGCAGGCGCAGAGCCGCCTGAAGGCGATTGCCAAGATGGATATCGTCGATGCGGTGATGGCCGAGCGCGTGACGGCCTTTGTCTTTCCGGAGCCAGAAGAGCTGCGCTCGCCCTTGATTACGCTGGATCGTGTCGATGCCGGGTATGAGACGGGCAAGCCGATCCTGAAGAAGCTGGACCTGCGGATTGATATGGATGACCGTATTGCCCTGCTGGGTGCCAATGGTAACGGGAAATCCACGCTGGTGAAGTTGCTGTCGGGGCGGTTAGCGCCGTTGGCAGGAGAGATTCACCAATCCGGTAAGCTGAAGGTCGGCTATTTTGCCCAGTTCCAGACCGATGAGTTGGACGTTGACCGGACGCCGTACCAGATTATGCAAGAGTCAATGCTGACGGCGGCCGAGCCTAAAGTGCGCGCTGCACTGGGGCGCTTTGGATTTGATAAGGATAAAGCCGATACCAAGGTGGGTGCACTCTCTGGCGGCGAGAAGGCACGCCTATTGTTTTGCCAGATGAGCTATCATGCGCCGCATATCATGCTGCTGGATGAGCCCACCAACCATTTGGATATTGATGCCCGTGAGGCGCTGATGCAGGCGCTCAATAATTACACCGGCGCGGTGATTCTGGTTAGCCATGATCCACACCTCGTTGAAAATGTTGCAGATCGCTTGTGGTTGGTTGCCGATGGCACTTGTGTGTCGTTTGATGATGACCTCGATGCCTATCGCAAGCTGGTCGTACAGCAACGCCGACGCGAGCGTGAAGGCGCGCGCGATGAGGCACGCAAACAAAAGAAGGCAAAGAAGAGCAAGTCGCCAGAGCAGCAGCTCGCCGCCCTTGAGGCCGCACTGCAAGAGGTAACGGTGCGCCGTGATGCGGTTGAAAACGAATTGGTCGTCTGTAGTACCAGTGGTGACGTCAAGCAACTGACGCAGCTCGATCGTACCTACGCACAACTCCAGAAAGAAGTTGAAGCGGCAGAGCAGGCGCTTGAAAGCTTCATGGCCAGCCTGTAGTCTGCCGACGTTATCATAAAGCATGGGTTGCACAATGCATGCCCAGCCTATTAACACCCACTATTGGAAGACGGATCTTATGACCTCAGAAAACGAACGTGCCCCCAAGCTTTTTATCCGGCAGGCAACGGCAAAGGATGTCCCGGCCATATTGAGTCTGACACGGCGGGTCTATTTAGACATGCCAACCTATAGCGATGATATGATCCGGGGGCAGATCAGTCACTTCCCAGCTGGCCAGTTCGTGGCGGTGTATGAGGAGAAGGTCGTTGGATATTGCGCCACATTCATGATCTCGGGAGACATTGCCCTGCACCCGCACACCTGGCGCGAGATTACAGGCGATGGGTTTGCCACACGCCATGACCAGCACGGCGATTATTTGTATGGTATGGAGGTTTGTGTTGATCCCTCCTGTCGCGGCATGAAAATCGGCCAGCGTTTTTATAACGAGCGGAAAAAGCTTTGCATCGAAAAGCGCCTCAAAGGGATCGTCTTTGGTGGACGCATTCCCGGGCTGCGGCGGCGCATTAAAAAAGTGGGAACCCCGGAAGCCTATCTGGAACTGGTGAAAGAGAAAAAGCTGAACGATCAGGTGCTCTCTTTCCAACTTCGTAACGAGTTTGAAATCATCGGCGTGCTGCGCGATTACCTGCTCTCAGACAAAGAGTCGATGGGGCATGCGGCGCATATGGTGTGGTACAATCCGCGCATCAACCATGATGAGCAGGCCCCTAAAATTCAGCGTGGACGGTTGCCGGAGATGGTGCGTATCGCCACCATTCAATACCAGCAGCGGAAGGTTTCTTCGTTCGAGGAATTTACCAAAAATGTGCGCTACTTTGTCGATGTGGTCGCCGATTATAAGGCAGACTTTGCTGTGTTCCCGGAGCTGTTTACCCTGCAGCTACTTTCGATCGAAAACAAGCCGCTCTCTCCTCAGGATGCGATTCGCGTGTTGACCGAATATACCGAGCCATTCAAAGAAATGATGAGCGAACTGGCGGTCAAATTTAACGTCAATATCATCGGCGGCTCGCATCCGACGATGCAGGAAAATGGCGATGTACTTAACATTTGCTACGTGTTCCTGCGGGATGGTGCGATTCACCAGCAGGCAAAAATCCATCCGACGCCGAACGAACGCTACTGGTGGAACATCAAGGGCGGTTCTGAGCTGGATATGATTATGACCGATTGTGGCCCGATCGGTGTTCTGATCTGCTATGACTCCGAATTCCCCGAGCCGGCGCGGCACCTTGTCAATCAGGGGGCACAGATTCTCTTCGTGCCGTTCTGTACGGATGAGCGCCAGAGCTATTTGCGGGTGCGCTATTGTGCGCAGGCGCGGGCGGTCGAGAACCAATGTTTTGTGGCGCTGGCAGGCAATGTTGGCAACCTTCCCGGGGTTGAAAATATGGATGTGCAATATGCGCAGAGCTGTATCCTCACCCCGTGCGACTTCCCCTTTGCGCGGGATGGTATTGCGGCGGATACGACGCCGAATGTGGAGACATTAGCCCTGGCGGATGTACGGCTCGCCAGTCTGGTCAGTGCGCGAAACTCTGGCACGGTGCAGAACCTGAAAGACCGCCGGTTTGATCTTTACTCCATTAAATGGCATAAGGAGTAGCTTCATCCTCTGGCATGCGTGCCGCAACCGTGTGGGGTCGTCATGACATTATTCCAGATTATCGCGCTAATGCTTACTTTCGCTGCGGCGGGGGGATATATCAACCACCGCTATATGCGCATGCCCGCATCGATTGGTAATATGGCATTTGCCTTGCTGCTGTCGTTGCTGGCGATTGGGTTCAATAAGGCTGGTTGGTTAGACCTGCAGGAGGCCAGCGCCTATATCCGCCAGATCGATTTCTCGGAAGTGGTGCTGCATGGGATGCTGTCCTTCCTGTTGTTTGCCGGTGCACTGCATATTCATTTCGATGACCTGCGCAATGTGAAGTTGCCGGTTGCCGTGCTGGCCACCGTGGGGGTGGTGATGGCGACGGCGATTATTGGCTCACTCGTCTGGTTAGCCGCTGGCGTTGTTGGGCTTGAGCTGCCGTATCTTTATGCGCTGCTCTTCGGTGCGCTGATCGCGCCGACGGATCCTATCGCCGTGCTGGCCATGCTGAAACAGGTAGGGATCTCGAAAACGCTCTATGTCAAAATTGGTGGAGAAAGCCTGTTTAATGATGGTATCGGCGTGGTGGTCTTCCTGACCATCCTGAGTGTGGCAACCAGTGCGGAGCCGCTCGGGGGGGCAGAGGTACTTGGCCTGCTGGCGCGTGAGGCTCTTGGCGGTGCCGCATTGGGGGCGGCGTTGGGTTGGGTGACCTATCGCCTGCTGCGCTCGATTGATGAATACACGGTCGAGGTAATGCTAACGCTGGCGCTGGTTTCTGGAGGTTATACGTTAGCAGAGGTGCTGCATGTCTCGGCACCTATCTGCATGGTCGTTGCCGGGTTATTGATCGGTAATCAGGGGCGCGCGCTCGGCATGTCCGAGCGTACCCGTGAGCGGCTGGACCTCTTCTGGGAGCTGGTGGATGAGATCCTCAATGCCGTACTGTTTATGCTGATTGGTCTTGAGATCATCGTCATTTCGATTAGCAGCGACCATATCCTGTTGGGGCTGCTCGCCATTGCTGCAGTGCTTGCCGGGCGCTTTATCAGCGTTGCTTTGCCCATTGGTGTCATGAGCACATGGCGGCGTTTCGAGCATGGTACCGTCGCCCTGCTGACCTGGGGTGGTTTGCGTGGGGGGCTTTCGGTTGCCATGGCGCTTTCGCTGCCGATGGGGGCAGAGAAAGATATCATTCTACCGGTGACCTATATCGTCGTGCTGTTTTCGATTCTGGTGCAGGGGCTCACCTTCAAGCCCGTGCTCAAGCAGCTGATGCGCAATCAGTGATGTAGTCGGCAGTGTGGGCGAGGTTCCATTCGAGGCGTGGGGAATGGCGTAACTTCCCTTGTTGACGGATTTGCAATGCGGATATTCGCTTGCTACAAGGGGGAAAGCATAAAACGAAGGAGGCTACTTTGGATCAATTGCAGCAAACCCTGATTGAATATGTAAGTCTGTACGGGCTGAAAGTTGTGGCCGCACTGGCGATCTTCATGGTTGGTAAATGGCTGGCCAGGAAGCTGGTCAATGTTGCCAAGCGTATGATGTCGCGCGCTAAGGTCGATGAGACGCTGGTTAGCTTTGCCGGAAACATTATGTATGCGCTGGCGCTGGCCTTTGTCGCCATTGCGGCGCTGAGCCAGATGGGTGTTGAGACGACCTCGCTGGCAGCTGTGATCGCTGCCGCAGGTCTGGCCATTGGTCTCGCATTGCAAGGGTCGCTGTCAAACCTTGCGGCGGGTGTGATGATTATTTTGTTCCGTCCCTTCAAGCTTGGCGATTATGTTGAGGCTGGCGGCACCGCCGGCACGGTCGAGGATATCTCGATTTTTACCACCAGCTTCAAGACGCCGGATAACCGGCAGGTCATTGTGCCCAACAATGCCATCACCTCGGGTGTGATCACGAACTATTCAGCGAAGCCAGAGCGTCGTGTGGATCTTACCGTTGGTGTGGGATATGGCGACGACCTTGCCAAAGTGAAGCAGGTGCTGGGCCAGATCGTGGCTGCTGAGCCACGTATTCTGAAGGATAAGGATGTGACCATCGCCGTGTCGGAGCTAGCGGATAGCTCGGTGAATCTTGTGGTACGCCCATGGGTGAAACGAGAGGACTACTGGGGTGTTTATTTTGATCTGACGGAAACCATCAAGACGACCTTCGATCGCGAGGGGATCTCGATTCCGTTCCCACAGCGCGACCTGCATGTGATCGGTGGCTCGCTTGCTTCCGGCAAGCAGGCGGCCTAGATAGTCCTTTTACGGTGTACGGCTTGCCGCCTTCCGGAACCCCATAGGCTATATCATGCGCATCTTGCTGATCGAGGATGACCACCAACTTGGCAAGGCCATTTATCAGGGGCTGAAACAGGTCTACGCGACGGACTGGTTCCGCTCAGCTGAGGAGGGAGAGGATGCGTTGGCGCTGAGTGCCTATGACGCCATCGTACTTGATATCACCCTGCCACAGATGTCGGGCTTGGAGTGGCTTGATCTTTTACGTCAGCGCGGTGTGGCTATCCCGGTTCTGTTGCTGACCGCTCTCGATACTACGCAAGAGCGTATCACCGGGCTGGATACAGGGGCAGATGATTACCTGACGAAGCCGTTTGATTTCGATGAGCTGATGGCGCGGTTGCGTGCGATTATGCGGCGACGGGAGACCTACCGTCCCGAGATGGTGACCCATGCGGGTCTGTGTTTGGATACTCGCAATAAGACGGCAACATATCAGGGAGTGGCGCTTTCCCTGTCGCAGAAAGAGTTCGAGATCCTCCGTCTATTGGTTGAGCAGCCCGGCTCCTGTGTCAGCAAGCAGATGATCGAGAATAACCTCTATGGATGGGACAATCCCGTCGGAAGCAATACGATTGAGGTGCATATTTCTGCACTGCGCCGCAAGCTAGGTAAACGCCATATCCGTACCGTACGTAATCAGGGTTATGTATTGGAGCTTTCGGTATGAGCCCATCCCTGCGCACCAGGCTTCTCAAGAGCATTTCTATCCCGTTGGTACTGGGGCTGCTGGCAATTGGCGTTGGCTCGTATCACAGTGCCGGCAAGGAAGCCGATAAGATCTATGATGCGCAGCTTGCGCATTTTGCCCATGTGCTGCATGAGCTATCGCTGCATGAAGTGCATAAGGGTGAGGCAATGCATCATGCGGTGCGCACCGAAAGCGGCATGGCAGCAACGCCATACGAGAAGGACCTGTCTTATCGTGTCTGGCTGGGTGACCGGCTAATTCTACAATCCAGTAATGCGCAGGTAATAGGCGATCGCATGCAGCAGCCGGGCTTTGCTGACCGTAGTACTGCGCAGCATCAGCTTCGCTTGTTCATGTTGCGCAAGGACAATGTGGCGGTGGAGGTTGCAGAGAATTATCGAGCGCGTACGGATCTGATTCATCAGATGGCTGTGAGCACGTGGCTTCCATTCTTCTTCATCATTCCGTTGTTGGGGCTGGCTATTTTCTATGGGCTACGCATCGGGCTGAAGCCGTTGGATACATTATCTGCCTATGTGGCGGGGCTGCGTCCGGATGCCTTGCAGCATATTGGCGGTGACATCTCCCTGCCCAGAGAATTAGCGCCGTTCGTAGCCTCAATCAATCAGCTGATGCATAGGGTAGAGGAGGTGATTGAGCGAGAGAAGCGGTTTACCGGCTATGCTGCGCATGAATTGCGCACGCCGCTTGCGGCGCTCAAGACGCAACTACAGGTGGCCCAGCGCGAGAAAGATAAGGCGGCGCGCTTGCAGATGTATGCAGAGGCGGTTGAGGGGATCGACCGTATGGCGCATCTGGTAAATCAGCTATTATTATTGCTGCGCTCGCAAAAAGACGGGCAGGTGCTGGAGGAGGTGGGGCTATCACAATTAATGACAGAAGAGATGGCTGTTTTTGAGCGTGCCGTGACCGAGAAACAGCAGGTGCTTTTCTGTGCGATGGCGCCTGGTATTATGTGTATGGGAAATGCGGGTATGTTGCGGGTACTGGTGCGGAACCTACTTGATAATGCATGTCGTTATAGCCCCGAAGGGGCACAGATCAAGATATCTCTGATGCAGGAGGAAGGTGGTGGTCCACAGCTCGAGGTGCATAATTCTGGCGTGCATGTGACTGCTGAAGAATGCACCCATATGTCGGAGCCTTTCTATCGTGGTAAAGCGACGGTCGCTAGTGGAGCAGGGCTTGGTCTTGCGATTGTAAGCTGGATCGCCCGGATGCACCATTGGCAGGTACAGATTATTCCCGAGAAAAACGGGCTGTGTGTGCGTATTTTTGATGCAGCGAAATAGCGCTATTTCGCGGTAAGAAAACACTACCTTTATTACATGTCGTTCATCTCTGTGACTTTCTTTTTCGATTTAAGGTTCACTTCAGGTTTTTCTGGCTGAACTCGCGCCCGAAAGCATTTGTGCGCTGCAAGGTGCAAGCCAGATGGTGCCGTGAACTCATGAGAAGTCGTTGCATTTATGAAAAAGAATAAGTCCTACCTGCCTGTATTCATTCTTGGCATTGTGGCGGTTGCCGCAGTTGTGATTTTTCTGAGTTGGCACGAGACCGTGCATGAAGAAGAGGAGGCTACCTATCAGGTGACCAAGCCCTGGCGGCAGACCATTACGAGCAGTGACGAGTATGTGGCGCAGATCCGTGCAATCCAGCATATCGAGTTTCGCTCCTTTGAAAAAGGCTATCTGCAGAATATCTATGTGAATGAGGGGCAGCACGTGAATGAGGGACAGAAGATGTTCCAGCTGATGCCCAAGCTGCTCGAGGCAGAATTCGATCAGGCCAATGCGGAGTATACGTTGGCCAAGATTGAGTACAATAATACACGGAGCCTAAATAAGCACCATGTGGTTTCAGCCAACGAGCTGGCACTGGCGAAGGCACGGCTGGAGAAGGCAGAAGCAGTAAAAAATCTTGCCAAGACCCATCTGGATTTCAGCACCATCAAGGCCCCATTCGACGGAATCATGGATCGGTTCCATGTGCGTCTAGGTAGTTTGGTAGAGGAAGGGGAGCTGCTGACTACCTTGTCTGATACCAGCAAGATGTGGGTCTATTTCAATGTGTCGGAATCCGATTATCTGGACTTCATGGCCCATAGAAAAGAAGGGCAGAAAATTCCTGTTACACTACGGCTGGCGAACGGCAAGATATTCGACCAGAAAGGCTATATCGATACGATTGAGGCCGAGTTTAATAATGAGACCGGCAATGTTGCCTTCCGCGCTACCTTTCCAAATCCGGCCGGTTTATTGCGCCATGGGCAGACCGGTACCGTGCTGTTGACCAAGCAGCTGGAGAACGCGCTGGTCATTCCACAAAAGGCGACCTTTGAAGTGCTCGACAAGAAATATGTCTATGTGGTGGATGCAGAGCATGTGCTGCACTCGCGCGAGATCACCGTGGCTGAAGAAGTGCCGCATTTGTTTGCGGTCGCCAGCGGACTAGATGAGGGCGATACGATCCTGCTTGAGGGGCTTGGCAAAGTCCACGATGGCCAAGAGATTGAGGAGGCCCCACAAACACGCGAGCAGGTACAGAAGGGCCTCGACCTGCCGGTAGAATAATGATGTCCGTTTCTGAGAGTCTGTATGTTTGAGAAGTTTATCCATCGGCCGGTATTGGCGATTGTCCTGTCGGTAATGATTGTGTTCCTCGGCCTGTTAGCCATGAGCAGCCTTCCGATCTCGCAATTTCCGCAGATCGCCCCGCCTCGGGTGTTGGTTAGCCTTGCCTTCCCGGGGGCGAGCGCTGATGTGTTGGTCAAGTCGTCGCTGATCCCATTGGAGCAGTCAATCAACGGTGTGCCCGGTATGCGCTATATGGTGTCGGATGCAACCAGTGCTGGCGAGGCCACCATTCAGGTGATCTTTGACATGGATACCAACCCCAATAGCGCTGTGATGCAGGTGAAAAACCGCGTTGATCAGGTGCGGAATAAACTGCCACCGCTGGTGCAGCTCGAAGGTGTTGTGGTCAAGCGTGTGCAGCCCAGCATGCTGATGTATATCAACCTCTACAGCACGGATAAGAAAGTCGATGAAAAGTTTCTGTTCAACTACGCAAATATCCACCTGTTACAGGAGCTAAAACGGATCAAAGGTATCGCGCAGGCGCGCAACCTTGGCTCGCGCAAATATGCTATGCGGATCTGGCTGAATCCAGACCGGATGCGCGCATACAACATCTCAACCGAGGACGTGATGGATGCCATCGCGGAGCAAAGCGTCATTGGTCGGCCCGGGCGTATTGGTCGTAGCTCGGGTAAGTCTGCGCAGTCGCTGGAATATGTGCTCAGCTATAAGGGGCGGCTGAACGCACCGAAGGAATATGAAAATATCGTACTACGGGCGAACCCAGACGGCGAGATCCTGCATCTGAAGGATGTGGCAAAGGTTGAGCTCGATAGTGAGTTTTACGATATTTACTCAAATGTGGATGGCCACCCTTCGGCATCGATTCTACTAAAACAGACCTATAACAGTAATGCCAAGGAGGTGATCCGTAATGTCAAGGCGAAGCTGAAGGAGATGAGCGCCGATTTCCCTGCGGGCATGACCTATAAGATCAGCTATGACGTATCAAACTTCCTCAATGCTTCGATTGAAAAGGTGCTTCATACGTTGTTCGAGGCTTTCGTGTTGGTTGCGCTGGTCGTCTTCATCTTCCTCGGAAACTGGCGCTTTACATTGATCCCAATCCTTGCGGTACCCGTCTCGTTGGTAGGGACGTTCGCATTCATGCAGGTATTCGGACTGACTATTAATCTCATCACCCTGTTCGCACTGGTACTGGCAATTGGGATCGTGGTCGATAACGCTATCGTGGTAGTCGAGGCCGTGGAGGCCAAGATGGTCGAAGAGCATCTTTCGCCTTACCGTGCGGTGCGTAGTGTGCTTGGTGAGATCAGCGGAGTTATCATCGCTATTACGTTGATGATGACCGCTGTATTTGTGCCGATCGTGTTCATGACGGGGCCGGTGGGCATCCTGTTCAAGCAGTTTGCTATTACTATGGCCGTGGCGATTGTTCTCTCTGGCGTGGTAGCGTTGACATTAACGCCCGTGCTGAGCGCAATGATCCTGAAGCGTCCAGCGCATGGCACGCCATCGCGCGCGCCGATTGCGCGTGCAATTCATGCATTCAACCAGTGGTTCGATGGCATCGCAACGCGCTATGCACGGTTCATTGGCAAGATTGCCCACCGCTGGTTGCTGACCATCGGGTTGTTGGTGGCCTTTGGGGTCGGCATTTTCCTAATTAACAAGGTCGTGCCGGCCGGTTTTATTCCCAACGAGGATCAGTCGATGATCTACGCGATCGTGCAAACGCCGCCCGGCTCGACGCTGGAGAAGACCTATGAGGTCATCAAGAAGCTACAATCGACCGCGGAAGGAGTTGAGGGGGTGGAGTCGGTAGCATCACTGGCGGGGTTCGAGATTCTGACCGAAGGGCGCGGTTCAAATGCGGCCAGTTGTATCATCAATCTGAAGGACTGGACGCATCGGAAACATTCCGTGCAGGAGGTCATTGAGGAGCTAGAGGAGAAAACGAAGGATATCGGCGCAGTGGTTGAATATTTCGAGCCGCCAGCTGTACCCGGCTATGGTGCAGCAGGCGGTATCTCCTTTCGGTTGCTGAACAAGAACAGCTCGCTCGATTACCAGAAATTCGGGGAGGTGAACACGATGTTCATGCAGAAATTGCGTGAACGTAAGGAGCTAACGGGTCTGTTCACCTTCTATGCGGCGAACTACCCGCAATACGAGCTTCAGGTCGACAATGCGTTAGCCATGCAGAAAGGTGTTTCGGTTGGCAAGGCGCTCGAGAATCTCGATATCCTGATTGGTAGCACCTACGAGCAGGGCTTCATTCGCTTCGGGCAGTTCTTCAAAGTCTATGTCCAGTCTTCGCCTGAGTTCCGCCATCTTCCCTCGGATGTGCTGAAGCTTTATACCAAAAACAATCGCGATGAGATGGTGCCATATTCCGCCTTTATGACGCTGAAGAAAACGCAGGGGCCCAACGAGATCACGCGTTACAACGTGTACAACTCATCCGCGATTCGGGCGGTGCCGGCTAAGGGCTATACGACTGGTGATGCGATTAACGCGGTGCGCGCAGTTGCAGAGCAGGTGCTGCCGCGTGGGTATGATGTAGCATGGGAGGGCCTATCTTACGATGAGGCCATGCGAGGGAACGAAGCGCTTTATATTTTTGGGGTGGTGCTATTGTTTGTCTATCTGGTGCTGGCCGCGCAGTATGAGAGCTTTGTGATCCCGCTGGCGGTGATGCTTTCGTTGCCGCCGGGGATATTAGGCTCGTATCTGATGCTGAAAGGCATGGGGTTAGCCAATGATGTTTACGCGCAGGTAGGCCTGATTATGCTAGTAGGGCTGCTGGGTAAGAACGCCGTGCTGATCGTAGAATTTGCTCGCCAGAAACAGGAGCAGGGGATGTCGGTACTTGATGCGGCGGTTGAAGGGGCGCGGGTGCGTTTCCGTCCGATCCTTATGACTTCTTTCGCGTTTATTGCCGGGCTGGTGCCGCTGGCAATCGCTACGGGTGCAGGGGCGGTTGCCAACCGCACAATCGGTTCCTCGGCGCTGGGCGGCATGGTTTTTGGTACGGTATTTGGCCTGATCCTGGTGCCCGGGCTATATTACATCTTTGCATCGCTGGTCGAAGGGCGTGCACTGATTCGTGACGAGCACGATACGCCGTTGACGGAAGTGATCGGCCATCACGACCATGAACAACCCTATGAGCACCGGACAGACCATGCTGCGTAAACCTACTTTCTCCCTATTAACCATATTATGTTGTACTACTCTGCTACAGGGTTGTGTACCGGCCGCGGCGACAGATGCTGACCATGTCGAGGCAGCATTCAGCCTGCCGAAGCAGTTTGCAGACGCGCAGGTAGATGACGACACGAAGCAGCATGCCGCGGATGAGGACCCTGCTGTTGCGACGGAGGGTTGGAGGGCATTCTTCACGGACCCAAAGCTTCAGGCGCTGATCAGCGAGGCGCTGACCCACAATCAGGAGCTGCATATCGTGGAGCAGGAGCTGGCGATCGCCCAGAACGAAGTGATGGCGCGGCGCGGGGAATATCTGCCAAAGGTTGGTGTGGGCACAGGCTATGCACTTGAGAAGGTCGGCGAGCACACCAGTCAGGGGGTAAGCGATAATGCGCTAGGTCTGGCATCTGTATTACATAACAAGCATGCCGGGCTACAGGCGAGCTGGGAAGTTGATATCTGGAAGAGGCTGCGCAATGCCAAAAAATCGGCTTATGCGCGTTACTTGGCGTCGGTTGAAGGCAAAAAATTTATGGTGACGCATCTTGTCGCTGAGATCGCTGATACCTATTATGAGTTGATGGCACTGGACCG
Source organism: Alphaproteobacteria bacterium (assembly GCA_030427685.1). Lineage (GTDB taxonomy): Bacteria > Pseudomonadota > Alphaproteobacteria > Rickettsiales > UBA3002 > QFOX01. Next base: position 590 of record JAUIBB010000023.1, on the reverse strand, counting down.
CCAGATGGACATTGTGAAACGCTATGTCGAGACGTTGCAGAAAGCCCAGCAAGTGGTTGAATATCAGCAAGAGGCGGCGCATGCGAATTCGCTGGCAGTAAAACGCTTCTCTGCCGAGGTGCTGAAGAATCGCAGTCTGCAATATGCATTGCAGCAGCAGATAGTGGTCACACAGAATAAGCTGAATATGCTGGTCGGAAGGTTCCCACAGGATGTGGTGCGACCATCGGACTCCTTCCTCCACCAGAAGCTCCCCACGCTGCATGCAGGCCTACCATCGGACATGCTGGAGAATCGGCCAGACATTGCGGAGGCCAAGCTGGATATTCAGGCGGCCAAGTTAGATGTCCGCGTAGCAAAGGCGCGTTTCTACCCATCGCTTAGCCTGGATGCTGGGGCCGGGTTTGAAGGATTCGAATCCAAATATTTCCTGAAATCACCGGAGTCAGTTTTCTATAATGTTGCCGCTAACCTGACGGCCCCACTGGTCAACCGTATGGCGATTGAGGCGGATTACCGCTCGGCAAACAACCGGCAGCTTCAGGCTATCTACCATTATCAGAAGGTTGTACTCGACGCGTATGTGGAAG
>JAUIBB010000022.1 GCA_030427685.1 Alphaproteobacteria bacterium | reverse complement strand
TATCGAACCCCAGCAGGCGGTGTTGTTTGAGGTCGCTGATCTTGGTGGGTGTGCCATATTGCAGCAGGTAGTCGTTGCTTGCATAGAGCGCATTCCGCAGGGAAAAAAGCGGCACCTGCACTAGATCCGGGTGCCGCGCCGGGTAGAAGCGGATGGCGGCATCGGCCTGCCGGGTGGTGAGGTCGAGCTCGCGGTCTTCGCAGATGAGCGTGACGTCGATCTCTGGGTAAAGGTCGCAATATTCTTTCATCTGCGCGGCGATCCAGAGGGTGCCGAATGTCGAAGAAACGGTGAGCTTGAAGGGCCCCTTCGGCTTGGAATTGGTTTCAGCCAGTGAAATTTCGGTCGCTTGCAGCTTGGTTACCATCTCGGAGACGGTGCGGAAGAGGATCTCGCCTTGCTCGGTCAACATCAACCCGCGTGCGTGGCGGTGGAAGAGCGGAAGCCCCATGGACTCCTCAAGACCCGAGATATGACGGCTCACTGCCGATTGGCTGAGATGCAGTGCGTCCGCTGCTTTGGTCAGGTTCTTATGCATCCCGACCGTGTGAAAAATACGCAGTTTGTCCCAGTCCATACAGCCCCGGAGCTATGATAAATATGCAAGTTGCTGGCGAATTTGAGGGGTAAAAATGCCCCTTCTTATGCGGTATTTGCAAGGCTTATAGCATGGTGCGATGCAGCATGCAAGGGGTGAGGCAAATCGTTGCCGCATCATGATGAAGTGTAGGTGATCACGCACGAGTAGGGTAGAGTGTCTCAGCTAACCAAGCAGAAAGCACTCTATGCGCACTCTCCCCAAACCTAAACTTCTGATCATCGAAGACGAACCCATGACGGGCCGCCTTTTGCAGGATGCCGCAGAAAGTTATTGGGATGTGACCTGGGTAAAATCTGGCGATGCAGCGCTCGCTGCGGTTGCACAGCAGCGGCCGGATGCTGTGTCTACGGATAATAACTTTCCACTGGGATTTGCCCCCGATGGTGCCGACGAGATCGCGTTGAATAAGCTGGGGGCCGGTCTATTGGTCACCAAGCGGTTGCGCGGGATGCCGGAGATGGCGGCGGTGCCGTTTGTGATGGGTACCGATAGCGGAACGCCGGAGATTGAGGCCGCAGCAAAAGCGCTGGGCATTTTGCATATGGTACCAGGCAAAGGCCATGCAAGTTATGAAGATAACATGCTGGCCGCGCTGGATGCTGCGCTCACACCGTCGCCACCCCAAAATTCCGTACAGGGGGATAAGATTGTGCGTGGTGGTGGTCCGCTTCCAGGTAGTCAGCACCACGACGCATTTCGTTTGTAGTTACGCTGTGACGCGCTCGCTGGCGGGCAAATGCTCCAGAAACTTCTGCGCTTCGAGCGCGGCCATGCAGCCGGTGCCGGCGGCGGTGACGGCCTGGCGGTAGATTTTGTCCTGCACGTCGCCGGCAGCAAATACACCGGGGATGCTGGTTTGCGTGGTGCCGGGCTTTACGGTGATGTAGCGGTCGGAATCCAGCGCGATCTGGCCGTCGAACAGCGAGGTGTTCGGGTTGTGGCCGATGGCGACGAACGCGCCGTGGCAGGGAACGACACGGGTTTCATCTGTTTTGACGTTTTTGATTTTGACGCCGGTGAGCGAGGGCGGGTTGTCATCACCGACGAATTCTTCGACCACGGAATCCCAGATTACCTTGATGTTCTCGGTGGCGAACAAACGCTCCTGCCCGATTTTTTCCGCACGCAGTGTGTCGCGGCGGTGGATGAGGGTGACGCTGTTGCAGATTTTAGCGAGGAACATGGCTTCCTCGACCGCGCTGTTGCCGCCGCCGAGCACTACCACGTCTTTCTTCTTGAAGAAGAACCCGTCGCAGGTGGCGCAGGCGGATACGCCGAAGTTCTGGAACTTCGTTTCGGACTCAAGCCCAAGCCAGCGTGCGCTGGCACCGGTAGCGATGACGAGGGTTTCGCCGATATAGGTGTCGCCGGAGTCTCCTTTGGCGACGAACGGGCGTTTGGAAAGATCCACGCTCACGATGGTGTCATGTACCATCTGGGTGCCGACATGGGCGGCTTGCGCTTCCATCTGCTCCATCAGCCATGGGCCCTGAATCGCTTCCGCAAAGCCGGGATAGTTCTCGACTTCGGTGGTGATAGTGAGCTGCCCACCCGGCTGCATCCCGCGCACGAGAATCGGGTTTAGTGCCGCGCGTGCGGCGTAGATTGCTGCGGTACATCCGGCAGCGCCGGAGCCAATGATGAGGACGGGAGTTTTATGTTCCATAGGATTCAGCATTCGGGATTCGGGATTTAGGGGAAGAAAGTTTTGTTTCCAAACTCGAAATTAGCCCATTCAACATGCGAGCTATCTCCGATGTGGATTCTAATAAACTCTCCATTGTCGTAGCATCCATAAGGTGGAGGTTGGATGCAATAATCAACTGTGTCTCCACCTCGGACAAAGAACCATAAGCAATATTCAGGAAGCGGATGAAATCTCCTGTCGACCGCTTACCCCTTCCTTCCGCAATATTGGAAGGGATGGAGATAGAGCTGCGACGAATCTGGCTGGTTAAGCCATAGGTTTCTTCTTTCGGAAAGGTGGCGGTGACACGGTAAATTTCGGTTACCAGTGCCACCGCTTTTTTCCATACATCGAGATCACGGTAGCTTTTGATTTGCATCATTACTTCTCCCGAATCCCAAATGCCGAATCCTGAATCCTCTCTTAAAGCGCTTTTGCTTTGTCTTTGAGGTAGGACGCAACGCCTTCGGCGGTTGCGGTCATGCCTTTTTCACCTTTTTTCCAGTTAGCCGGGCAGACTTCGCCATGCTCTTCGTGGAAGTTCCATGCATCGAGCATGCGGATCGCTTCATCGACATTGCGGCCGAGCGGCAGATCGTTGACAACCTGATGACGGACGATGCCTTTTTTGTCGATCATGAAGGTGCCACGGAAGGCAACCGCGTCGCCGGTCAGCACGTCATAGCTGCGGGCGATGGATTTGGTAAGATCTGCCACCAGTGGGAAGCGGATGTTGCCGATGCCGCCTTTTTCAACCGGCGTGTTTTTCCACGCATAGTGGGTGTATTGCGAATCGACCGATACGCCGATCACTTCTGCGCCACGCTTGCGGAATTCTTCGACGCGGTTGTCAAACGCGATAATTTCGGATGGGCAGACGAAGGTGAAGTCGAGTGGCCAGAAGAATACGATGCCGACTTTGCCTTTGATATATTCTTTCAGGTTGAAATCTGCTTTGATCGAGTTGTCGGGCATGACTGCCTGTGCGGTGAAATCCGGGGCTTCGCGGCCTACGAGTACGCTCATGGGGGTAATCCTTATCTTGGTGTGAACAAATAAAATGACGCTCCCATATATACGTAGAATCTTTACCGGCGCAAGTCGCGCCGGGTTACATTTACGTCATTCAAGAATTTTTGTACGGGTTCCTGACGTAGATACGATGATTCTGGTTGGGCAATCGCGCAGCGCTTGTTAGGGTGTCGCCTGCATATGAAGGGAATATTATGAAAAACCGTGGCTTTACTCTGGTAGAAATGGCGATTGTGCTGGTCTTGATTGGCTTGCTGATTAGTGGGGTGCTGGTGGGCCAGTCGTTGATCCATTCTGCCCAGCTGCGCGCGGTATCGACGGAGTTCAGCCGCTATCAGACGGCCATGGGGGCGTTCAAAGATAAATTCTTCTACCTGCCGGGCGATATGCCGAATGCGGTGAAATACTGGGGGTCGGCACATGGTAGCACACCCACAGACCTGGCCGATGGCAGCAACCCGGATTGTGATGCCATCGTTGTGCCGTTCACAGGTACCAGCACCTGCAATGGCAATGGCAATGGCAAGTTCGATGGCGCGACGGAAGCGTTTCTGGCGTGGCAACATCTGGCCAATGCCGGGCTGGTTGAGGGTGCGTATGATGGTAATGGTGGGCCAGATACCGCCTTGAGTGCAGGCAAGAATGTTGGCTTCTCGAAATTTAAAGGGGGGGCATGGGTTTTCTGGGGCGCCGGTTCGGCCGATGGTGCAACCAACCTCTATGCAGGCACCTATAATGCGGTCTTGCTGTTTACCGCGACTGTCGGTGACGAGACGGCGATGAACCCCATCCTCTCGCCGATTGATATGCACACGCTTGATCGCAAAATGGATGATGGAAAGCCGGGCTCGGGCATCCTGCTTGCCCCGGCGAATAACGGTGCGCAGCCCGGTTGCGTGACCGGCGATTACAGCCAGTACCTGACCAGCAGTGAAGAGGTCGGCTGTTCAGGAGTGCTGATCACCGGCTATTAAGCGCTCAGTGCGGCGGCGATGGCGCGCGCTGTCCCAGATTCCGCTTGACTGTCGGGGGTACACTGCCTAAATCTCCAGCGTTTGCCCGGAGAAATCATGATGCCATCGTTAAAACCCGCCCCCAATGCCGTGCTTTTATTTGCGGATGGGACGGTGTTTTTTGGATATGGCATCGGTGCAGAAGGCGCGACGGCGGGGGAGATCTGCTTTAACACCGCCATGACCGGGTATCAGGAAATTCTGACAGATCCCTCTTACACTGGGCAGATTGTTACCTTTACCGCCCCCCATATCGGCAATGTCGGTACGAATGACGAGGATCATGAGGCAGAGGTGCCGCGCGTCGCCGGGTTGATTGTGCGTGAGGCGATTACGGATCCATCCAGCTTTCGCAGTGCCAGCCATTTGAACCAGTGGTTGAAAACGCATGGCTTGCGCGGCATCAGCGGTGTCGACAGCCGGGCGATTACCCATCATATCCGCGTACATGGCGCGCAGAATGTGGCGATTGCTTATCAGCTGCAAGGTGACAAGGCGCTGTTGATTCAGAAGGCAAAAGCAGCACTTGCCGCTGCGCCGGACATGGCCGGGCTGGAGCTTGCAGCGCATGTGACGACGCAGCAGGCGTTTGAATGGGCGCAGCCGCGCTGGTCGTTGACCGCGCAGGCGGCGCAATCCGGTGCGTCGCACCATGTGGTGGCGGTTGATTTCGGCGTGAAGCAAAACATCCTGCGTTGCCTTGTCAGTGCCGGGTGCCGCGTGACGGTGGTGCCAGCGACCGCAACGGCAGAAGAAATTCTGGCGCTTGGGCCGGATGGGGTTTTCCTCAGCAATGGCCCCGGTGACCCGGCAGCAACGGCGCAATATGCACTGCCGACGATTGCGAAGCTGATCGAAAGTGGCAAGCCGATGTTCGGCATCTGCCTTGGCCACCAGTTGCTGGGCCTTGCCATGGGCGCGAAGACGATGAAAATGAAACAGGGCCATCGCGGCGCCAACCACCCGGTGAAGGATTTAACGACGGGTAAGGTTGAGATCACCTCACAAAACCACGGGTTCGCGGTGAGCGATGAGGCGTTGCCAGCTGATATCGAAATCACCCACCGCTCGCTGTTTGACAATACGGTGCAGGGCATCGCGCATAAAACGAAACCGATTTTCTCGGTGCAGGGCCACCCTGAAGCCTCGCCCGGCCCGCATGATTCCAACTACCTGTTCACGCGCTTTGTCGAAATGATGGGTTCGCCTAAGAAGAGGGCCGCGTAATGCCGAAACGTACTGACATTAAATCCATCCTCATCATCGGCGCTGGCCCTATCGTGATCGGGCAGGCGTGCGAGTTTGATTATTCTGGTACGCAGGCGGTGAAGACATTGAAGGCGGAGGGGTACCGGGTGATTCTGGTGAACTCTAATCCGGCGACGATCATGACCGATCCGGAACTGGCGGACGCGACCTATATCGAGCCGATTACGCCGGAATATGTCGAGAAGATCATCGCGAAAGAGCGCCCCGATGCGTTGTTGCCGACGATGGGTGGACAGACGGCGCTCAACTGCGCGAAAGCGCTGGCCGAGGCTGGTACTCTTGAGAAATATAATGTCGAGATGATTGGCGCGAAGCTGGAGTCGATCAATAAGGCAGAGGATCGCCAGCTGTTCGGCGATGCGATGGCGCGCATCGGCCTCGAAGTTCCCAAGAATGTGGTTGTGAAATCCATGGAAGCGGCGCGTGAAGCAATGGCTGAGGTGGGGCTTCCGGCCATCATCCGTCCGAGCTTTACAATGGGTGGCAGCGGCGGTGGCATCGCCTATAACCATGAAGAATTTGAGGCAATCGTTGCCAGCGGCCTGGATGCTTCGCCCGTTGGCGAGGTGATGATTGATGAGTCCGTACTCGGCTGGAAAGAGTATGAGATGGAAGTGGTGCGCGACAAAGCGGACAATTGCATCATCATCTGTTCCATCGAAAATATCGACCCGATGGGTGTGCATACTGGTGACTCGATTACGGTGGCGCCAGCGCTGACGCTGACGGACAAAGAATACCAGATTATGCGTGATGCGAGCCTCGCCGTGTTGCGCGAGATTGGTGTGGATACCGGTGGCTCTAACGTGCAGTTCGCCGTGAACCCGGAGACCGGGCGCATGGTAGTGATTGAGATGAACCCGCGCGTATCGCGCTCTTCGGCGCTGGCCTCAAAAGCGACCGGCTTTCCGATTGCCAAAGTGGCCGCTAAATTGGCGGTTGGGTATACGCTCGATGAGATCCTCAACGACGTTACCAAGGCGACGCCAGCTTCCTTCGAGCCGAGCATCGACTACATCGTGGTGAAAGTCCCGCGCTTTACGTTTGAGAAATTCCCGGGTGCCGACGCAACCCTGACCACGGCGATGAAGTCTGTCGGTGAGTCGATGGCCATGGGGCGTAATTTCCCGGAAGCATTGCAAAAAGCCTTACGGTCGCTGGAGACGGGTATCGCCGGGCTGGATGCCGTTGTCATCGAGGGGGCCTCGGCAGAAAATCTCGACCCGCTGCGCAGCGCGCTTGGGGTTGCTTCGCCGGATCGGTTGCTCAAGATTGCGCAGGCATTGCGGTGTGGTATGTCGCACGAAGAAGTGCATCGCATTACGAAATATGATCCCTGGTTCATTGCCCAGCTGCAACGCATTGTTGATGCCGAGCAATGGGTGAAAACGCATGGCTTGCCGCATGTTGCGGAAGACCTGCGTCACCTGAAATCGCTTGGATTCTCCGACAAACAACTGGCGCAATTGGCGCAGGTTCCGGAAACAGAGGTGCGTGCGCTGCGCCATCAGCACGGTGTACGACCGGTGTTCAAGCGTGTCGATACCTGCGCCGCAGAATTTGCATCGTTAACACCGTATATGTACTCGACCTATGAGGCCGTCGCCGAGGGGGTGGTACAGTGCGAGTCCAGCCCAACCGACCGCCAGAAAATTGTGATTCTTGGTGGTGGGCCAAACCGTATTGGACAGGGTATCGAATTCGATTACTGCTGTGTGCATGCCAGCTATGCGCTGCGTGGTCAGTTTGAGACCATCATGGTCAACTGTAACCCAGAGACGGTCTCGACCGATTACGATACTTCGGACCGCCTCTATTTCGAGCCGCTGACGGCAGAGGATGTGCTGGAAATTATCGAGGTCGAGAAACGGCAGGGCACTGTGGTTGGGGTGATCGTGCAGTTCGGTGGCCAGACGCCGCTACGGCTGGCGCATGCGCTGGAAATGGCGGGTGTCCCTATTATCGGCACTTCGGTGGATTCGATCGATCTGGCCGAAGACCGTGAGCGCTTCCAGCAATTGCTGCATACGCTGAAGCTGAAGCAGCCGGCAAATGCTATCTGCAAACATGCGGACGAAGTGGTGCCTGCGGCCGAAGTCATTGGCTTTCCGGTAGTGGTACGCCCTTCCTATGTGCTGGGTGGCCGTGCAATGCGGATTATTCATGATGCACCGACGCTGCATGCGTATGTTACCGAATTGCTGACCTTGTTTGGTGATGGCCCGGTCTTGCTTGATTCCTATTTGCAGGATGCGATCGAGCTGGATGTCGATTGCCTGAGCGATGGCACGGATTGCTTTGTGGCTGGCATTATGGAGCATATTGAAGAGGCGGGTATTCATTCAGGGGATTCTGCCTGCTCGTTGCCGCCTTATTCGCTCTCAGATGCGATTGTCGATGAGGTGCGCAAGCAGACCGTTGCGTTGGCACTGGCGCTTAAAGTGCGCGGGCTGATGAACGTGCAGTTCGCCGTGAAAGACAATGAAATTTATATTATTGAGGTGAATCCGCGTGCCTCGCGCACGACACCATTTGTCGCAAAAGCGACCGGTATCCCGATCGCCAAACTCGCGGCGCGACTGATGGCAGGGGAAGCCCTGGCTAGTTTTGGCCTGCCCGATGATCGCCAGCACATGAAGCAATTGCAGCATATCGCGGTGAAAGAGGTGGTCTTTCCCTTTGCCCGGTTTGCCGGGGTCGATGTGATCCTTGGGCCCGAGATGAAATCTACCGGCGAGACTATGGGGCTTGATCGCAATTTCGCGGCAGCATTCGCCAAAGGGTTTGTCAGCTCTGGACTTTCTTTGCCAGCGTCGGGCACGGTGTTTTTATCGGTCAAAGACCCTGACAAGCCTGCTGCGATGGGCCTCGCACGTGATTTGCTGGCGCTGGGATATCAGGTGGTCTGCACGCGCGGTACGGGTGAATACCTGCAACAACAGGGCATGGATGTCGGCATTGTCCATAAGGTGCGCGAGGGACGCCCACACATCGTCGATATCATGAAAGATGGTGGCATCCAGCTGGTGTTCAATACTACCGAGGGAGCACAGGCGATCATTGATTCTGCCGCGATTCGTCGCACCGCACTGTTTGGCAAGATTCCCTATTCGACGACCCTCTCGGGCGCGCGGGCGATGGTGCATTCGATGGCCGAGATTATCAAGCATCCCGAGGGGTTTGGCGTCGCACCGCTCCAGTCTTATTTTACGAAAAAAGTGGATAAGCAAGACGCCGCTTAGCCAACGGTTCGGTTGCCCGGTGTCGTTGGCTGTCGGATGCATCTGCATCTGTTCCTTGCCCTTGGTGCCGGTTCTTTGCTATAGAGGAAGAAGGCAGCGCCGATTAATAATTTAAGCTATGGAATTATCATGGAAAAAATACCGATGACCGCGGTAGGTTACCAGCGGCTGGAACAGGAATTGAAACAACTGAAATCCGTTGAGCGTCCGGCTGTGATCGAGGCGATCTCCGAAGCCCGTGCGCACGGTGACCTGAAAGAGAATGCCGAGTACCATGCGGCGAAGGAGAAGCAGAGCTTCATCGAGGGCCGCATTCTGGAGCTTGAATCCATCACCAGCCGGGCAGAGGTTATTGATGTCGCTGCGATGAGCGGTGCGACCATTAAGTTTGGTGCAACCGTGACCGTGGTGGATGAAGAAAGCGAAGAAACGCTGACCTACCAGCTTGTCAGTGATGCTGAGGCCGATATCCGGCGTGGCCTGATCTCGATTTCGGCGCCGATTGGCCGCGCATTGATCGGTAAAGCAAAAGGCACCAGCATCGAAGTGGTGACGCCTAAAGGCGCACGCTTTTATGAAGTGCTTGAAGTTGAGTTTAAATAGCCTTATCGCCGCATGATGCGCGCGTGCACCCATGTGCCGCGGCATTCGGAAGCCGGGAGAGCGCATGACAATGATCTGGGGACTGGTAGACGACCGAACAGGCCATACCGGGCAGGTGTTGGGTGTGATCCATAAGCTTGGCGTTCCCTATGCGCTGAAGCGGCTTGAGTATAACCGCCTTGCCAGTCTGCCCTCGGCTGTACTGGGCGCGACCACCATGCATGTGGATATTGCCCATAGCGCGCCGATTGCCCCCCCCTATCCGCCGCTGGTGATTGCGGCTGGGCGGCGTACGCTGCCTGTCCTGCGTGCGATTAAGCGGCGTTCGCCACTGACCAAGACAATCTACCTGATGTGGCCGGAAGTGCGCAGCGACCTTGACCTGATTGTGGTGCCTGATCACGATCACCCGCCGACGGCCCCGAATATTATTAATACGGTGGCCCCGTTGCATGCCGTGACTCAGGATACCCTGACGGCTGCCCGTGCAGCGTGGGAGCCAACATTCGCTCATTTGCCACGGCCGTATGTCACCCTATGCCTTGGCGGCGCCACCAAACAGGGCAATTATAGTGCTGCCGAGTGGCGCGAGGTGATTCAGCGTGCGCAGCATCTGGCTGGACATGGCTCGTTGCTGGTGACGACCAGTCGCCGCACCCCTCAGGAGGCGCTGGATCTCTGTGCGCCACTGCTACAGGGCCCACATTACCTTTACCGTTGGGATCGTGATAAGGATAACCCGTATCTGGGCATGCTGGCGCTGGCCGATGCGATCGTGGTGACGGGGGATTCGCTCTCGATGTGTGCGGAGGCCTGCGTCGCCGGGGCGCCGGTCTTTATTTATGCCAGTGAAAAAGTGGCGCCGCCAAAACATCGTGCATTGCATGACACGCTGTATAAACGGGGGATGGCGCATCCGTTAAATGGCATGGCGCATATTGACTGGAAGCCGGATGGTGCTTTGGATGATGTCGGCAAAGTCGCGGCAGAAATCCGCAGCCGCTTTCCTGAAGCGTTTGCGTAGCCAGCTTTAATCGAATTTCTTAATCCAGCTGGTAATGACGGGGCGCACTTGCTCACGCCATTTGCGGCCATTGAAAATACCGTAATGGCCCACTTTCTCGGCCATCATGTAGCTCTTTTTGCTGTCGGGAAGGTTTTTAGCAATCTCGAGCGCTGCCTTGGTCTGGCCCAGGCCGGAGATGTCATCCAACTCGCCCTCAATAGCAAGGATGGCGGTTTTGGTAATCGCCTCTGGGCGAATGCGCTGGTCGTGATGGTAAAACTGGCCATCGGGCAGGGAATGTTTATGGAACACTTCCTCGATGGTTTGCAGGTAATATTCTGCCGGGAGATCGGCCACGGCGAGGTATTCGTTATAGAAGGTACGGTGTGCCTGTGCCGCATCGCCATCGCCGACGACCAGATGCTGGAACAGTTTCGCATGCTCGCCTGCATGGCGCTCGAAATTCATGCTCATGAACCCGGCCAGCTGCAGGAAGCCCGGATATACCCGGCGCATAAAGCCCGGATAGTTCAGCGGTACGCGGGTAATGACGTTGTTCTCGAACCAGTCGAGCGAGTGCTCCTGCGAGAAGGTGTTGACCTGTGTCGGCGCTTTGCGCGTATCAACCGGGCCACCCATCAGTGTCATGGTGCGGGGGGTGCAGGGATCTTTGAGGTCGTTCATCAGGGCCACTGCCGCCAATAGTGGTACGGAAGGCTGACAGACCGCCATGGTATGAGCGCCGGGGCCAATAAAGCGAATGAACTCGAGCAGGTAATCAACATAATCGTTCAGGTCAAAGCTGCCATCATACAGCGGCACTTCGCGCGCGTTCTTCCAGTCGGTGATGTAGACATCGTGATGGGGCAGGAGTGCCTCTACCGTGCCGCGCAACAAGGTTGCGTAGTGGCCCGACATGGGCGCGACCAGCAATAATTTCGAGCTGTTTTCAGGATGGGTGCCGGATCGTTTGAATTGACGCAAGGCACCGAACGATTTTTCGAGCACGACTTCATCCCACACATCGACATGCTTACCATTGATGTTGGTATAGGTGAGGCCAAATTGAGGCTTGGGATAATCCTGCGTCACGCGCTCGACTAACTCACCTGCGGCGGCCATTTGTCGCCCGACGCCAGTATAAGAAAGTGGGTTCAGTGGATTGTTAAACAGGTGCTTGGTGGCGTTGGCCATCATCCGGGTTGGCGCCAAACTGGCGGAGGACATTTCCTTCAGGGAATAGAGTCCTGCATTTTCAAAAATTGAAGCCATCGTCTTCCGCCCTTTTCTGCCGACTCACTTAGGAGACAGCATGGTTATTCCTAAACATCAGAATAACATCGAAAAATAAATATTAGGTTAACGCTCTATGCGGCGCATTAATCATTCAATAGTATGAATGCAGTGCAACATACCACAAGGGGTAGTAGGTGCAAAGAAAAATACCGGCAAGGGATAACCCGCCTCATCCTGGTACGGCGCGATGCTTTATTGTGATAAGTCAGGCGTCTGTCTTGCGGCGTTTTTCCTTGTCGCGCTGTTGGCCGAGCTCTTCGCCCATACGGCGCAGGGAGGGGCTGCAATCATCGCGCGGGACGACGACTTCAATCAGCGCCAGCACGTCTTCCGTAAGTGCCTGTTGAATGGCGGACTCCAGCTCACCATTGGTGGTAACCTTCCAGGACTTTCCATGCCCCAGCAGCTCGGTGAGCTTGGTGTAGTTCCACATCAGGATATTATTGAAGGGGCCATCGAGGATGTGGCGCTGGGTGCCGTAGCCATCGTTATTAAGGACGAATACGATTGGCTTCATGCCGTATTTGGCGGCGGTCGATAGCTCGATGCCCGTCATCTGGAAGGCGCCGTCTCCCACAATCGCGAAGACTTTGTTCTCGGGCTGGGCGGCCATCGCGCCGATAGCGGCGGGTACGGCAAAGCCCATGCTGAGGTAATAAGCGTCCGAGAGAAAATTGCTTGGCTTGGCCGTGCGCAACTGCATGGCGCCAACCAGCGCATCGCCGGTATCGCAGACGATTGTGCTGTTCTCGCCCACATGGAGGCCGAGGATGCGGAAGAAACGCTCAATGGTCAGCGGATCGCTCAGCTCTGCCTGTTGCAGGGGTTGGGGAATCGCTGCTGGAGAGGGCAGAGGGCCGTGAATTTTCTTTTCGACGGCGACGCTGGCAAGCTTTTTCATGAAGTCTGGCAGGGTAACATGCTCGTAGGTGCGGTGGCCGATGCGCATTTTCTCTACCGTCGCCACAATACAATGTTTGCGGCTGAGGCGGGGCGCGTTCATGTTCATGCCCTGGAATACGTCGGTAATGAAGGCGCCGAGCATCAATACGCAGTCCGAATTTTCGACATAGGCCTGCGTCTCTGCTTCGGACAATGGGCCAGAATACACACCGATAAAGAGCGGGTGTCTTTCGGAAATAATGGATTTTGATAAGAGGGTGGAAGCAATCGGGATGTTCAACTGCTCTGCCAGCGCGACCGCGAGATCGACGAGCCCATGGCGGTGCAACTCGACATCCGCAATGATCACCGGCTGCTTCGCTTTCGCAATCATTGCGGCGGCGTCTTCGATCATGGTGTCGAGGTTTTCTGCATCGCTGATCGCCGGGATGCTGGGGGTAAGCACCGGGGGCTTGATTGGCATATCCACGATGTCGTAGGGGACTTCGATATAGCCCGGGCGGCATTGATCGAGCACGGCATCGATCACACGTATAATTTCAGCAGCGGCGGTTTCAGGGTCGGTCAGTACGGTGTTGGCGCAGGTGACTTCCTCGAAAATGCGGCGCTGGCTGTCGAAGGTGCGTACCTTGTGGTGGATCAACCCATCAGCTTTGCGGTCTGCCGGGGAAGGGCCGCCAGAGATCACCAGCATGGGGGATTTCTCGGCATACGCGCAGGCAACCGAGTTCAGCATGTTGAGGCCGCCGACGCAGTAGGTCACCAGCGCCACGCCAAAACCATGCGCGCGCGCATAGCCATCGGCAGCGAAGCCGACGGAAGGCTCGTGCGTCAGCGTGATGATCTCAAGCTCTGACTGTTGCAGCCAGCGGAAGGTCGGTAGCGCAAAGTCACCCGGAATGCCGAACACATGGTTCGCACCCTTGGATTTGATGTAGTCGAACAGAAAGGAGCCGACGGTGGGAGAAGCAGGAGGGGTCATGGCTGGCACTCACAATTGTTTCCACTGGGATAGCGCGCAAGCAGTCGTTTGGCAATGGGGGCATACATCCATGTGGCAGGTTATTCAGGGGTGTGTGGCGCACCCGACTGGATTCGAACCAGTGACCTTTGCCTTCGGAGGGCAACGCTCTATCCAGCTGAGCTACGGGTGCATACTGGCTTCATAGCGGCTGCGGCGATGGCTGCAAATGTTTTTATTGTCCGAACCGGGCTGCGGACGGTATGTACGTGGCATGTTAGTGATGGATTCAGGATTGGGAGGGCTGTCGGTTGTCCGCGCGTTGCGTGCGGCCCAGCCGGGACTGGTATTGCACTATCTCGCGGATACGGCGGGGTTCCCGTATGGCAGCCGTGATCCGGCAGCGCTGACCGCACGGGCCATCAGCCTGTTGCGGACGGTGGTGATGCAGGGCTCTCCCTCTACGATTGTTCTGGCGTGCAATACGCTTTCGACCTTGAGCCTCGAAACGCTTCGGCAGGCATTTCCTTATCCGTTTGTGGGGACAGTGCCCGCGGTGAAGGTGGCGGCGGCACAAAGCGTCACGCGTCGGTTCACCTTGCTGGCCACGCCAAATACGGCGCAAAGCAGCTATAGTGGTGCGCTGATTTCAGAGTTTGCACCGGATTGTGTGGTCGATTGCTATGGCGCCCCCAACCTTGCCAGCTATGCCGAGCAGATCCTGCTGGGCAAGCCGGTGGATCGCGATGCATTGCGTGCCGAGATTGCACCCGCCTTTCAGGACGACGCGCGTGGTAAAACCGATGCGGTGGTGTTGGGTTGTACGCACTATCCGCTAATTCTGGAGCAATTGCAGGAAGTTGCCCCATGGCCAGTGGCGTGGATTGACTCGGGCGATGCGATTGCGCGCCGGGCGCTTACCTTCGCCGCACAGGAAGAGCCGGCGGTAGGTGCAAGCATCGCCTATGTCACCGCTGCGGCGGATCAGGCGCGGTACGAGGATGTCTTCTGGCGTGAAGGCTTTACCAAGGTGCGGCTACTTACCTAGCTGATTTTCTTCTGGGAGCGGTGGGTGAAGCGGTGCGGATGCACGGCGCTGAGGAGGTCTGTCGTCACGGGGGCAGCTTCACCATGGATGGCCGCGGCGATGATCTCAGCCGCCAGTGGGGCAGATAGCATGCCCCGTGAACCATGCCCGGCGCTGACCCAGAGGCCCTTATCGAGCTGTCCAACATAGGGCAGGCGGTCTGGGGTGGTGGCGCGGATGCTGGTGCGTCCCCCGATCGGGGTGGGGTTCAGCCAGTCATATGCGGCGACTTCCTGCTGGTTGCGCTGATGGTTGGCATCGGTCACTGCGCAGGACAGGTCACCGTGGTTATAGGTCGCCCCGACCAGAAGCCGCTCCCCCGCCGGAATGACATAGCCGCTGCGACACAGAATGCTGCGTAATGGGATACTGCCATGGCGGGTAGCAAACAGGCTTACCTGCCCGGCGACGGGGTGGAGTTTTAATCCCTCTTCCCCGGTGAGCAGGGCGGTGTCGTGTGCGGTGGCGAGAATGCAGTGCTCTGCTTCGTGGGCGCTGCCATCGGCGGTAGTAATACGCCAGCGATTCCCGGCGCGAGCAAGCGCCACGGCGCTACAATCTGCGTGTAGGGCAATGCGTGGGTGTTGCATCAGGGATTGGCAGAGTGGCTGTGGCGCCAACCAGCTTCCTTGCGGGAAATAGGCCGCGCCGGTAGGTAGCGTGACACCTGCAATGGAAGTGGCGTTCGGTGCCTCTACCCAATGGGCAATCGCGAGATCAAGGCCCAGCGTTTCCGTCAGGCTGCGCAGCTGTGCTTCCTCCTCTGCGTGGCGTGGGAGGCGCAGCATGCCACATTGTGTGTAGGGGACGGTAAGCCCTGCTGCACGCCAGCGCGGCAATTGCTGTAGCATGTAACTATACGCGGCGAAGTACCATGCGGCGGAGGCTTTCCAGCGTTTGCTGAGTTGAGGGAACAGCACGGCGGCCTCATTGCCTGAGGCGCCACTTGCGACGCCATGGCGTTCCAGCACGGTGACGTGGCTTCCTCGCTCGGCACAGGCGTGTGCAAGGGTTGCCCCGGCAATACCTGCGCCAAGGATGAGGATGGTGGCAGGCGCAGAGGGTATGGAGGCTGGCGCAGAAGCTGGTGTCACCCGCCGCCCGACGAGCATTTCGCGCTTATGGCCGTAGCCGGGGATTTTCTCGACGGTGAATCCGTGGTCGGCAAGGCCACGCCGCACGGCACCTGCCGCCGTGAAGGTAGCAAAACTGGCTTGAGGGCTGCTGGCCTGGCCAATGGCACGCAACAGCGATTCGTTCCACATATCCGGATTTTTGGCGGGGGCGAAGCCATCCAGAAACCATGCATCCACCTGCGTATCTATTTGCGGTAACAGGTGGGCAGCGTCGCCGAAGCCAAGCGTGAGGGTGACACGTGGCAGATGAATACGGTGCAGGCCGGGCAGGCGTAGCGGATAGGCGGCCAGCAGCTGGTCGGCCAAGGGCTTCAGCGTGGGTTGCAGTGCCAGTGCTTCGGCCAGCATGGTGGGGGTAAGGGGGTATTTCTCGAACGACAGGTAATGCAGGGTTGCATCTGGCGTGCTGGTTTCAAGCCAATGGTTCCATGCGACAAGAAAATTCAGCCCGGTGCCAAAGCCCAGTTCACCAATGGTAAAGCGGGTACAGCCTGTGAAGCGCTGGGGCAGGCCATTTCCCTGTAGGTAGACATATTCCGTCTCATCGACCCCGCCATCGCGCGAGAAATAGACATCGTCGAAGGCGGTGGAGACGGGGGTGCCATCGCGCAGAATCAGGTCGGGCAGGGGAACATGGGCCGTGGTTGTCATCAGACTCCCTTATGGTGTTTTTATGTTGCAGTCGCGTAAAATCAGGGTTAAGGCGGCCTGCGATGCAGGTTGGCCACTTCCTCCTACGGCTGGCTGTAAGGTAGAAAGACAGATTATGGCCTGGAATCTTTCGACAGTGAAGCGCCGTCTTATGGGTGCGCCGCTCGACCCGTTTCGTTCCGATACGCGCAAGCATATGGCACTGGTGACGTTCCTTGCCTGGGTTGGCATCGGCGCCGATGGGTTGTCGTCGGCGAACTACGGCCCGGAAGAGGCGTTCCTCGCACTTGCCCAGCACACCCATTTGGCTGTTTTTCTGGCGATGGCGACGGCAATCACGGTCTTCCTGATTGCATCGGCCTATACGCAGGTGATCGAGCTTTTCCCGAATGGTGGCGGTGGCTACCGGGTCGCGAGCTCGCTGCTGGGCCCCAAGGCTGGGCTGGTTGCCGGCGGTGCGCTGTTGATTGACTATGTACTGACAATCGCTATTTCGATCGCCAGTGGTATGGATGCCTTATTCTCCCTGTTGCCGGTCGAATTTCAGGATGTGAAGCTGCTGTTTGCCCTCGTGGTGACTGGGTTGCTTACTTACATGAACCTGCGCGGCATGAAAGAATCAGTGCGCCTGCTACTGCCCATCTTCCTTGGCTTCGTGGCGACGCATGGTGTGTTGGTGCTGGCTGCCCTTTTTACCCATTCGAGCGGACTGCCTAATCTGGTGCCCGACGCATGGGCAGAGACCGAAGGGCTGGCGCTCGATATGGGCTGGTTTGCGGTGTTGGCGCTGTTCTTCAAGGCATTCTCACTGGGTGGTGGTACCTATACGGGGCTGGAAGCGGTTTCTAACTCGATCAGTAGCCTTGCAGAGCCACGGGTGCGCACGGCGAAAGCAACCATGTGGGCGATTGCCTTCTCGCTGGCGTTTATGGCGGCTGGTATTATCGCCACGTATCTGTTGTGGGACGTACAAAAGGTCGATGGTGAGACGCTGAACGCGACTGCATTTGGCATGGTGACCGCAGATTGGTCGGTACTGGGATATAATATCTCCAGTGAGTTTACGTTCATCTCGCTCGTATTTGCAGCAGGACTGCTGTTTGTGGCGGCGAACACGGGCTTTATTGCCGGCCCCTGCGTGATGGCCTCGATGGCGATCGACCGGTGGATGCCGCATATGTTCTCGGCGCTCTCCAGCCGCCTTGTCACGAAGAACGGCGTATTGATGATGGGTGGCATGGCACTTGGT
>JAUIBB010000021.1 GCA_030427685.1 Alphaproteobacteria bacterium | reverse complement strand
ATGACACAGGCCACGGTTCCAACCCCCAGCCCAACGGCAGCAGCCGGATATTTTCGGCCTGCATGCAGATGTGCCAGCACGGCCTTAACCGGCCAGTAATATGAGGCTGGCCGGTGGGCCATTGCCGGATCCAGCGATTGCATCCCATGCATCGTCGTATCGTGAATGAGGTAGCGCATCTGCGTCGCACGGTTTTCATACACACGCGAGACCCCAAAAAAATTGCGGTCCTTATAGAGCGTGGCATACCCAACCAACCCATTGCTAAGGGCAACCACCATCGCCAGCAATACCATCGCGCAGCTATAAAATCCTGCGTCGAAACGGCGATACCGCACCAGCGTCATGAAGCCAGCCATCGAAGCAGCATACATCAGCACCCGACTATCGAGCGTGTGGCGCGACAGCGTACCGTCTAGTAGCAATTGCACCGCATAAGATAGCAGCGTGCAGACTGCCATGGTTACGCCTACGCCAAGAATTACCCGCAATTGGTCCTGTAATGGAGCCAATGGATTTTCAGTGCGCCGCAGAAAGAGGAATGCCGTCACACTCGCCAACAGCAGCATGATGGGGTATTCCAGCGCATCGCGCAGCAAGAGCGGCGCCAGCAATCCATTGCATGCCCCACCCAGCATACCACCTACGGCAAGGCAGATATAAAACTGTGTGAGGTAAGCATGTGGTGGCTGACGCTTTGCCAGCCAGCCGTGAATGGCAAGGGCCAGCATCGCAAAGACCAGTAGCTCCAAAATAAAGAGCGAGGTGATTCCAAGACCGCTAACACCATAACAAACCACCGCCACCAATCCCAGCAAGGGAGCCAGTCGCTGACACAACGCAACGCAAATCGGGCGGCTACGAAAAGCATCAACATAGCTCAACAGATAAAGCGACAACGGAAGCACCCAGAGCAATGGGATTGAGGCAACATCCGTCGCAATATGCGTGGTTACCCCAAGGCTCAGCGATGAGGGCAAAAATGCCAGCCAGATCCAGACAGCCTTCTCCCTCCAGCCCGGAGCATAAGTAGCAGCAGGCTCCTGCGCTACTGCGCCGAAGCGCAAAGCCTTTCCTGTCAGTAGTAGCAACAGCATGCCCGAGATGAACAAGGCGCTCCATCCCATGCGCTGCTCGGCAAGATCCAACTGCGGCTCAATCAACAGGACATAGCCGATCAATCCGGCGAAGCTACCAAAGTTACTGGCGCTGTAGAGCACATAGGGCGTGCGTGATAGGGGGTGCTGCGAGCGGCTAACCCATGCCTGCAACAGTGGGGCAGTAGCCGCGAGGCATAAAAACGGCAATCCAAGCCCGGTCACAAAGGCTGTCACCAGATGAGCAATCGGGTGTGTCAGCACGGCCTCCCCCTCGGGAAGCTGCACCATCATTGGCAAAAACTGGCAGGCGGCGGCGACCACCAAGGCATGTGCAGGTAGCTGCCAGCGCAACTTCATATGGTGGCTTAGCAAATGGGCGTAGAGATACCCCAGTAGCAACAGAAACTGAAAGGTGAACATCGCCGTATTCCAGACAGCCGGCGTGCCACCAAGGGTGGGCAACACCAGCTTCGTGGCCATCGGCTGTACCGAAAACAACAGAAACGCGATCAGGAAACTTACGGCAAAAGCAAGCAAGCGCATAGAGTGCCTATCGGTTCATGATGCTGCTTCGATGCTGCGTGCCCTGAGTCAGCTAGTTATCCAGGAACGACCGCATTTTGCGGGAGCGGCTTGGGTGCTTCAGCTTACGCAGCGCTTTCGCCTCGATCTGGCGGATACGCTCACGGGTGACGCTGAACTGCTGCCCAACTTCTTCCAGCGTGTGGTCGGTGTTCATCCCGATCCCGAAGCGCATGCGCAACACACGCTCTTCACGCGGAGTGAGCGAAGCCAGAATCCGTGTCGTTACTTCGCGCAGATTACTCTGAATGGCAGAATCGACAGGAAGAATAGCATTCTTGTCTTCAATAAAATCGCCCAGATGGGAGTCTTCTTCATCACCGATTGGGGTTTCCAGCGAGACTGGTTCCTTCGCGATTTTCATGACTTTGCGGACTTTATCCAGCGGCATGACCAGACGCTCAGCCAGCTCTTCCGGCGTAGGCTCGCGACCAATCTCATGCAGCATCTGGCGACCCGTACGAACGATTTTATTGATTGTCTCGATCATGTGCACGGGGATACGAATCGTCCGTGCCTGGTCAGCGATGGAGCGGGTGATGGCCTGACGAATCCACCAGGTCGCATAGGTGCTGAACTTATAACCACGACGGTATTCAAACTTATCAACCGCTTTCATCAGGCCGATATTGCCTTCCTGAATCAGGTCAAGGAACTGCAGACCACGGTTGGTATATTTCTTGGCAATCGAGATCACGAGGCGCAGGTTGGCTTCGATCATCTCTTTCTTTGCACGGCCAGCATCACGCTCACCCTTACTGACAGCAAAGCCGATGCGTTTGAACTCCGAAATATCGAGGCTGGTTTCCGTTGCAATCCGTGCGATTTCACTCCGCAACTCGAGAATCTCTTCTTTGTGTTTCTCGGTGAATTCTTTCCAGCCTTTTTCTTTCAGCTTGGAGACGGACTTCAGCCATTCCGGATCTAACTCGCGACCGTTGTATTGTGCGAGGAAATTTGCACGCTTCACGCCAGCTTTCTCGGCAAGGCGCAGCAGGCGCATCTCGGTCGAGATCAGGCGTTTGTTGATGGCATAGAGCGTGTGCATCAACTCTTCAACCTTCGCATTGTTGAAGCGGATGGAGAGCATGATCTCCACCATTTCCGTCAGCAAGGTAGCGTATTTTTTATCATCTGCCTTGGTGACATCACCCTCGCCCAGTGCGCGGGCATGGCGCTTTTCCTGCTGCTTTCGCAGTTGCTTCGAGACTTTCGCAAAGGCATCCAGCTTCTCGAGCACGGCAGGAAGAAGTTCCTGCTCCATCGCCACCAGCTAGAGCACGGCTTCATCATCATACTCGTCGGCTTCGACCTTCTCTTTGCGGCCACCTTCGAGTGCATCGTACTCGTCCTCTTCCTCCTCCTCATCGTTGACATCGTCGTCTTTGTTGAGTTCGGCGTCCGCAAATTTGTCGGCGGTACCGGCGCCGTAGGTAGCATCGAGATCAATCATCTCACGCAGGAGCATTTCACTGGCCGCCAGCTTGTCGCGCCAGCTTAACACCATATGCATCACCGTCGGCGATTCGCAGAGGCTGGAAATCACCATCTCACGGCCGGATTCGATCCGCTTAGCGATTTCGATCTCGCCTTCACGGCTCAGCAGCTCAACATTCCCCATCTCGCGCAGATACATGCGAACCGGGTCATCCGAGCGGCCATAGGATTCTTCTTTCTCAGCCTCAACTTCGATGACGACATCACCCTCGCCGCCTTCGCTGCTTGACTCTTCGTCACCATCAGTGAATGAGGCATCTGCCTTATCGTCCTCACCTGGCTCCAATACTTTGACGCCTTTGCTGGCGAGGCGAGTAATCAACTCGTCGATGATCTCCGGCGAAAATTCGTCCGCAGGGAGGTATTTGTTCAACTCGTCATAGCTCAACACACCGGCTTTGCTGCGGCCGAGTTTTATCAGCTTGGCTTCCAGTGCACTGCTGATTTCCGTGTCGGAAGCCGCATCTGCTTTGCTGACGGAAGCCTTTTTCGCAGGTGCTTTTTTGGTGGTTGGTTTTGGGGAGGTGGCTTTAGCAGCCGGTTTTTTGGTCGCTGGTTTTTTTGTGGCCATAGGGGTTGCTGGCGTCGCTTTCTTCGCTGTCGTGGTAGAGGATGGACGCTTGGATGTAGCGCGCACCGATGATTTCGCAAGAGGCTTTGTCGATTTTGTGGACGATTTTGCCGCTGTCGGACGTGCCGCCGCTTTTTTTGCCACAGGCTTTGCCGCCTTCTTGACCGCTTTTTTCGCGGTGGCTGCTTTTGCCAATGGCTTCTTTGCAGGCGCCTTCTTCGCGGCTGGCGTCATCTTTTTAGCTACCGTTTTTTTTGCCGCAGGCTTTGACGCTACAGGCTTTTTCTTGGCCGTTACAGCCGGTTTTTTTGTTTTTGCTGCCAATGGTTTGTTTTTGGTTTTTGTCGTTGCCACTGGTTTTTTCGCAGGCTTTTTCTTTGCCGTCATGCTCCACCCCATGTCTGTTGCCAGATATTGACCGGGGGACTAATGGCATGGATTCTCTGAAAAATCAAGAAGTTTGCGGGTAATTGCCGGGCTTCCCCATTGAAAGCCGGGGGTTTGGTATCGCAAAATTTTATAAGCATTTGATAATTATTGCCAATTATTATCCGTGTGTGGTTGCATCAATCAGCGGATCTTCGCGATAAAACCGGCTACGCTCACGATCAATGGCTTCAAGCTGGGCTTTCAATGCCATCCACCGGGCAAATTTCTCGTCGTTCAGTTCTGCTGCCAGGATCGCTTCCGCCTCGGCGCACTCTACTTTCACCCGTGCACGCTCGACATCATTGACCACCTCCCCCCACAATCGCTCGGCGCGGCCCGTGCGCACCATCTCGTCTTTGCTGAGGTCAACCCCGAGTGCGACCATTGCCTGCGTCATCTGGTTGATGGGCTCCGCCGCGATTTCTTCGGCGAGGCTATGCATGAGTTCAACGCTGCTGATCCCCTGCGCATCAATGTGCAGCTCTGTAATCAGGTGATGCAGTTGCTGTTGCCAACTTGCTGGCATCGGCGCATGCAGCCAGAATTCTTCTGCACTGGCCTCCGCCAGCAACCCGGGATGGGCAACCACCAGCGCCAACAGATTCGAGGCCGGGGTGAGCAGACTCATATCCGAGCTGCGGGTAATCGGCGGTGGTGGCACGGGCGAAGACTGCGCCGCATTGCCGGAGGTGGCATTCCATTTTTTTTGCCCCGACGAGGCATTCCATGCGCCGCCATTCTGACGCGCGTTCGGTGTCCGCCGTTGATACTGCGCCTCGCGCAGCCGATCGCGCACATATTGCTTATAGTAATGCTGTACGGTGGGGTGCTTAATACCCTCGACCTTCTGCATCAGGGTTTGCTCCTGCGCAGCGCGAGCTTCTGGGGTAGCGGCGCCCTGCTCCATTACCTGTTGCCAAAGAAGCGCTGCCAGCGGCTGTGCGTCACGAATGATTCCCTCGAATGCGGGACGTCCGGCTTCGCGGATCAGCGAATCCGGATCCGCACCTTTGGGAAGGATCGCAATCCCCAGCGTCTTGCCCGGCACCAACAGCGGCAAGGCCAAATCCATCGCCCGGGCCATGGCGCGTTGTCCGGCATTGTCACCGTCGAGGCAGAGCGTGGGCACATCCACCAATTGCCAGAGCAACTGCAACTGCTCGGGCGTGATGGCCGTACCAAGAGGCGCAACGGCATGCTGGATGCCCGCCTGTGCAAGGGCGATAACATCCATGTAGCCTTCACAGACAATCAATGCGCGAGCATCGAATGCCGCACGCCGCGCAAGATCCAGATTAAAAAGCTGGCGACCTTTATGAAAGAGTGCCGTCTCTGGCGAGTTCAGATATTTCGGTGCATCGGCATTCGGTTCACCCGGCAGCACGCGGCCACCAAACGCAATCACTCGACTTTTGCGGTCACGAATCGGGAACATCAGGCGGCGGCGGAAGCGGCTATAGGGTGCGCGATCTTCGACCTTAATCAGCAAGCCGACTTCGATGAGCTGAGCTTCGCTGATCCCATGGCTGCGCATCGCACGCGTCAGCGCATCACGATCCGCCGGGGCGTATCCCAACCGAAAGCGCGAGCGAGTTTCCGGCGTCAGCCCACGCTCACGCAAATAGTTGCGCGCCAGCTCTCCTTCGCCCGTATTTTCCAACTGCTCTTCTAACCAGGCGGCGGCAACCTCCATCACCTGCTGGAGGGATTTGGTCTTTTCTTCCCGCTCAACCTCTGATTTTGTTTCACGTGGAACACTCAACCCAGCTTCGGAGGCAAGCTTCTCAATCGCCTCACGGTAGCCTATATGCTCATAATCCATTGTAAAGCCAATGACATCGCCATGTGCGCCGCAGCCAAAACAGTGGAAGAACCCCTTCTCGTCATTGATGGTGAAGGAAGGGCTCTTCTCTTTGTGAAATGGGCATAAAGCGTGAAATTCCCGCCCGGCACGACGCAGGGGAATGGCGCGACCAATCAGCTCCGAGATCCGAACCCGGGCTTTTATTTCCTCGATAAATGACTGAGGATACTTCATAATCCCCTTAGACTGCTTGCGAATTACCCTGTGGATAACCATGTTTTTTTGGGCTTTACGAAGGCGGCTATTGACCACCGCCCCCCTGCCTTCCTATGGTACCTACCGCGACGGGAAGCGCTCGGCAACAAGAACGCGCACGCCGCTCACAGAAAAAAGAAGACCACCACAAAAACATAACAGGTCATTCGATGAGCACTACTGCATGGAGCAACCAGGCGTTGCCCGACTACCTTCAGGTTGGAGAAGAAATGCTGCCATTGGTGATTCGTCGCCATCGCAGTGCGAAACGCATTTGCCTGCGCTACAACCCAACCGACCACGCGATCTCGCTCACCTTGCCGCGCCACACACGCGTGACGGATGGGCTATCGTTCCTAATGCAAAAAAGCGAGTGGCTGATTGAAACCCTGCGCGACATGCCAAGCCAGAAACAAATCAAGCCAGGCGTGGTCATTCCACTGTTGGGCAAGCGCGTGCGGATCAAGCATGATGCATCACTCAGCCGCAAATGGGTCGTGCGTGATGATGTGCTCTATGTCTCCGGCCCACGCGATGAATTCCCCGAGCGCGTGACCGAAGCACTCAAGCGTATTGCCGCGACCACCCTCACCCGTGTTGCCGAGCGTGATGCGCAGCGGATTGGCCGCAGAATCGACCGCATCACCGTGCGGGATACGCGTAGCCGCTGGGGTAGTTGCTCCTCAACCGCGCGCCTGTCCTTTTCCTACCGCCTGATTTTTGCACCACGTGAAGTGATGGAATATGTCGTTGCCCATGATGTCGCCCATCTGCGCCACATGAACCACAGCAAAGGAACGCTGTCGAGCAACTCTGCCCCGACTACGACGCCGCCCGCGACTGGCTCAAGCTCCACGGCAAAGACCTTTACCGCTTCAACGCGTAAGTGGCTGATATTCGTACGCCGTTAGGGCAATATTCACAAAAGCTTCACATTTCGCGCGCGTAGAGTCTGCTACACTTTTGCTAACATCACAGTTAGCAGGTTACCATGTCGACACCCCTTACCTCCACAGATACCGATTCGGATATCGCCTTCGATGCGCGGCACGAAAAAGAGCTTAGCGCAAAACGCTTTGTCGGTGTGCGCGCCGCCGAGATTTTTATTCCGCTGGGCGCAACAGCGGCAGGAGGCGCCATCGGTTACTTCGCCTTAGGCAAACCACTGAAATCACTTTTTCCCAAAGCCTTTGGCGGCATCAACCATCTCGATGATTTCCGTAAAGGCCTACGAAAATTAAAGGGAGCAGATCTGGACAATGCGTTTGCCACTATCCGTTCGCAAATCGCCCCGGAGGTTATGACCCGGCTGCAAAAAGAGCGTCCGGGGTTCAAGGTTGAAAATCTCGACACAGCCATCACGGCCCTCAAAGAAGTTGGGAATAAAGACATTATCGCGATCAAAGAATCGCTCAACATTGCCCACAATGCCGGTGCCGGTATGGAGCGTTGGGTTGGGGCGGCAGCCCTTGGAATGGTGGGCAGCATCATCGGCTCCGTTTTTGTTGGCTACCAGAAGTGGCGGAAAGAAGAGTCCGCACGCCTCGCCGCCAGCGAAATCGACCGCGACATTTCGCAGCTCGAAGTCTTCAGCAAGCGCGACCCTGAGCTGGTTGCTGAAAACAAGCGTCTGCGCGCTATGCTGGCGGAAACAGCGCCCGTAGAAACACACGCCAAGCACGCGCCAAAACATCACGTTTCGATGGCCGAGCATGAGGGAACCGTCTCGCACCAACAGCAAATGGAAAAGGCGTAGCCACGGTGAAAGAACCCTCCGAAAAACAACCGTTCGAGCAGCGAAAAAGTCAGAACCTGCATTTTTCTGACTACGCCAAAGGGCCGCTTTTCTGGGCGTCTTTACCGCTCATCGGTGGACTGGCAACACTGCTTGGTGGGTATGTTTCCAAAAAATATTTTAACAACAAAATCTGGCCACTGGATGGAAGCCCCACCATCGTCCAGACCTTGTGGGAAAAAGGCTTCTCGCATGTCTCGACCAAAGCCATTGGCCAAAAGCTCGAGATTGGCGAAGTAGAGCGCCTCGGCTTTATCACTAGCTGGCTGCCCGAGGAGAAGCGTTTAAACGTCACGCACCATATCTGGAATTTTGCGAAAGGGGTGGAGTTGGCGGTGATCCCCACCGCGTATCACTTCTGGCGCCGGGCCGAGAAACAGCGGCTCGACCTGAAACCCGCACATGATCGGTTAAAGAAACTGGATTTTATCAACCCCAACGATGCCGAACTGCGGGAGGATAACGCCTCACTGAAGCGCCAGCTTGATGCGGCCAGATCACAGGCTTCGCCTTCGCCACATGCAGGACAAATTGTGCATCACGGCAAAGTAGCGCAGGCACAACACGAGCATACGGTTGCCAACTAACCCCACGCAATGCGCGGTTATTCTTTCATGAGTTTATCCCAGAATTGTGGCGGCAGCGCATCCTGATGATGCGGCGCCGGGCGTGGCGATGATTCCTGAATCACCGGCGCGGGATCCTGCTCTGGCAATGGCGCCAGCCGATCCGGCACCTGCCGTGTCGGCACCAGCCTTGGCTCTGCCGTATAACCAGCAGGCGTATCTTCCGGCACATCTCCCAACGATGGCGCAACAGGAATCTCATCGTGCCCGGAACCAAACAACCATGGAAGCAACCCTTCAAGCGACGACGCACTGTTGGGGATTGAAAGCACCGTCTTCCCCTTCAGTGCCTCTACCATAAAATTATGCCAGATGGCTGCAGGCAGGCTACCGCCGGTTACGTGCTTCATTGGCGTATTATTATCATTGCCAACCCAAACCCCAGTCACCAACCGCGGCGTGAAGCCGATAAACCATGCATCTTTGAAGTTCTGGCTGGTGCCGGTTTTCCCCGCAGCAGGGCGACCACCAAGGCTGGCACGCAGACCGGTGCCGTGCTGCACCACATCCAGCAACATATAATTCATCATCTCGACCGTGCCACTGGCGAGCACCGTCGAGGGTACTCTATCCTCACGCTTATAAAGCTCTACGCCGGCACGGGTGCGAATACGGGTAATCCCGTACGGCACCACTTTGGTGCCGTAATTGGCGAGGTGCGCATAGGCACCGGTCATCTCAAGCAGCGTCGCCTCAACCGCCCCAAGCGCAATCGAGGGATGCTCTGGTACATTCGGAATGCCCAACCGCATCGCGATGCTGGCCACACGATCAATGCCTGCATATTGGCTAAGACGGACCGAGACGGTGTTCAGCGAATGGCGCAATGCCTCGACCATCGGGATTTCCCCGCGATACTTACCATGCGCATAGTTTTCTGGTGACCAGGTTTTCTTGCCGACCTGCAACGTAACGGGGGCATCTTCAACAAGGGATTGCGGTGTCATACCAGCCTCGAGCGCTGCCAGATAGACAAATAGCTTAAACACGGATCCGGGCTGACGCTTGGCCTGAGATACGCGGTTATACTGGCTCTTTGCGTAAGAGATGCCGCCGATCATCGCTTGCACGGCGCCATCTGGTTTCATCGAAACAATCGCACCCTGAGTGACTTTTTTCTCGACGCCTTCTTTGGTGATAACCTGCTCCAGCGCATCCTGCGCTTTTGTCTGCAGGTCTGGATCCAGTGTGGTGGTGATAATCATATCTTCATCCACCTGCCCGACATAATTAGGCACTTCATCCAGCACCCAGTCGGTAAAGTAGCGCACATTGCCACCCTCTACGCGCTGCTCAGTTGCCTCAGCGTAATTTGCCAGCGCCAGTTTTACCTGCGCCTCTTTCAGATACCCGGCGTCCACCATATTAAGGAGCACCTGATGCATCCGATTCCGTGCGCGCTCGCTATTGGCTGCGGGTGAATAGCGTGATGGTGCTTTCAGCAGGCCGGCCAACAAGGCCGATTCCGATAAGTTCAGATCCCGCGCGCTTTTATTGAAGTAGCGCTTGGCCGCCGCATCGACCCCAAACGTCCCTGCCCCCAGATAAACACGATTGAGATAGATCGCCATGATCTGCTTTTTGCTGAAACGCGCTTCGAGCCAAAAGGCGAGCAGCATCTCCTGTATTTTCCGTGAAATCGAGCGCTCCGGCGTCAGGAAAACATTCTTCGCCACCTGCTGCGTAATGGTGGAGCCGCCCTGTACCAGATGTCCTTTGCGTACGTTGATGACGACGGCACGCATAATCCCAAAAACATCCACCCCATGATGCTCGAAGAAGCGGCGATCCTCGGTCGCGACCACCGCATGGATCAGTGTTTTTGGGAGCTCTTCATAGTTCAGATACTCACCATAGACATCGCCATAATTGGCAATGGTACGGCCATCTTCTGCCTCAATCGTGATTCCCTGCTGTTTACGAATCGTATCAATCGCGCTGATGTCCGGCAGGTTCTGCGCGAAATACATCACAGCCAGTCCGCCGATAATAATACCGGCGACCGTCATCCGTGCCGCCATAATTAAGAGGCTGCGGCGGGTAGGCAATAATCCACGCAGAGAAAATCCGGTGCGACGCTTCCGCCGGGCACCTGTCGATTTCTTCGCAGGAGCACGCCGGGTGGACGCTTTTTTCTTCCGTGGTCGTGAGGGTTTTGTAGCCATTGGCGCTTAGTTAGCGCAAATACTACGTGCTGACCACTCGAAATTTTCAGTACCCGGCAGACCGGATAACGACTTGCGTCATGCCCTGTACCTAGCTATGCACATGCTATGGACCAAACACGCTTTCAAACTGTTTCCAATGCCACGCAACTGCACCTGCTTGATCAGCTGGAGGATGCGTTTGACTCCAGCGCGCTTGAAGAGCTCGACCTGAATCAGGGAATCCTCACGATCTCTACCGAGAGTGGCACCTTCCTGCTTAACAAGCATGAGCCTTCTCAGCAGCTATGGCTTGCATCCCCCATCTCGGGTGGGCTCCACTTTTCATTCGATGAAACCGAACAACACTGGATGCTGCCAGACGGCACCCTGCTCTATGACCTGCTGCGGGACGAGCTGGCAAGTTACGGCGTTAAGGTCGTATTATGACGGCCCCATCCGACCCCCCTGCCAAAGGAAACCTAAAGAGCCTCCGCTATCTTGCACGCTATCTGCGCGCCTATCGCGGAAAAGTCATCGGCGCAACGGTTGCGCTGCTGTTCACTTCAAGTGGCGTTCTGGGGCTTGGCACCGCACTGCGCTATCTGGTGGATGAGGGGATTGGCAAAGGGGATCCCGAACTGCTGGGCAAAGGCTACCTGATCCTCCTCTGCGTCGTCGTGGCGCTGGCCGTAGCCACCTATGCACGCTACCTCCTGGTTTCCTGGGTAGGCGAGCGCGTGGTGGCAGACATCCGCCGCGATATTTTTGCCAAAGTATTATCGATGCATACGGCCTATTTCGAGGCGACCCGCACGGGTGATCTGCTCTCACGTATCACGACGGATACCACCCTGCTACAAACCGTGGTTGGGTCATCGGTCTCGATCTTCCTGCGTAACACACTGCTGTTTGTAGGTGGGTTTACGATGCTCATCATTACCAGTGTCCGCCTCTCGGAATACCTGCTGCTGATGCTGCCGCTGGTGATCCTGCCGATCATCATCCTCGGGCGGCGCGTGCGGATGCTCTCGCGGCATACACAAAATAAAGTGGGTGATATTTCCTCGCATGCGGAAGAAACCATTGGTGCGATCCGTGCAATCCATGCCATGGCGCTGGAGGATGCGGAGCAACAGCGCTTTACCGCCCTCGTCGAAGATACCATGGCAACCGCACTGGCACGCATCCGCATGCGCGCCCTGCTGACAGGCATTGTCATTACGCTGGTCTTTGGTGCCATCGTGACGGTGCTGTATATCGGTGGACAGGATGTGATTGCCGGGCGCATTACGGCGGGCGACCTCTCGGCCTTTATTTTTTATGCGGTCGTAGTGGCTGGTGCGCTGGGTGCGGTCAGCGAAGTGATTGGCGAATTGCAGCGTGCTGCTGGCGCCACCGAACGGCTGATGGAGTTAATGGCACTGATACCGGAAGTCACGGCACCGATAAACCCACACTACTTTACGAAGCCACCGCAAGGCCGCCTCTCCTTTGAGCATGTAACATTCCACTATGCCTCGCGACCCGATATTGCCTCGCTATCCAATGTTTCTTTCCGGGTCGAGCCGGGTGAAACCGTAGCAATTGTCGGCCCCTCCGGCGCTGGAAAAACCACCCTCTTCCAGTTGCTGCTGCGCTTCTATGACCCACAGTTTGGCATCCTGCGCATCGACGGGCATGACCTGCGCACCCTTGCCCCACGTGACTGGCGTAGCCATATCGGCATCGTGCCGCAAGACCCGGTTATTTTCTCGACCAGCGCGTGGGAAAATATCCGAATCGGCAAGCCGGACGCAACCGATGAAGAGGTGCGTGCCGCCGCACGTGCAGCAGCAGCGCTGGAGTTCCTCGATGCGCTGCCAGAAGGACTCAACACCTATCTGGGCGAAAAAGGCGTGCGGCTTTCCGGTGGCCAGCGCCAGCGCGTTGCTATCGCACGCGCCATTGTCCGCGACCCCTGCGTATTACTGCTGGATGAAGCAACCAGCGCGCTGGACGCCGAGAATGAAGTCGCCATCCAACACGCGCTGGATGGGATTATGAAAGAGCGCACAACCCTCGTCATTGCGCACCGCCTCGCAACAGTTATCAGTGCGGATCGCATTATTGTACTGAATGAGGGAAAGATCGAGGCGAGCGGCACCCATGCACAGCTGCTTGAATCCAATCCCCTCTACCGCCGCCTTGCCGAGCTACAGTTTAGCGAATAGTCCTCAGACCTAGTCTGGAAGGCACTCAGCGCCACTGCGAACATATATTAACAAAAGCTTCACATAGCGCGGTGGAATCTCCTGCTATACTCCTCTTCAGCACTGACAGAAAAGGGCGGACTACCTTATGGAAGAATCCACCACACCAGCTCCCGATTGCCGAAACATCGTTGCCACCATCATCAAGGCGGCGCTTTCTCAGGATGCACACCGGCAGCAGCGCGCGGATCCACCGCTCTTCACCGCCAAGCTTTCTGCCCTTAAACGCTCCGATGTGGGGCGCATTGATTGCCACCTCACAGCACCGGCGAACCGTAGGGATGGGAACAACCTCCCCTATTGGGAATATCGCTTCTCGATTAAATGCCCCCTCAACCAACTGACGGAGTATACGGAAGCGCTGATTGACGTCGGAACCGCCTCTAGCCTGCTGAATAATCGGCGGGGAGAGGAAGGCCTCGATACCCGGAAAATTGACCTGCTCCGCGCCAATGCCGCGCGCTTATGCGCATCACAGGATCCCAATGCCGCCGACCCCACATTGCGCGTTGATAGGCCTACACGGCAAGGAAAAGGGGTGAATACCGATACGCCAGCATCGACGAAAAGCCTCCGATAACGCCCCTCATAGGCTATTTGACAAAGACATCGGCACGGTCGGCATTACCGCTTTTCACCTGATTCCCCAGCGCCTGCACGGTGATGTTCAGCTGGTTGACCCCTTTGCCAATAAGGAAGGCTCGAATGGCAAGTGCCCGCGAGAGTGAAATGCGCTTAGCAACAGAGGCCTGTTCGGTTGTCCCCGCAGCATAGGCGACGATACGCACACTGCCCTGCGACTGCTTCAATGCCTCTGCCACTTCAGCAAGCTCTGTTTTTGCAGCATCTGCCAGATCCGTTTTATCGCGATCAAACGTAATGGTTTTACTGATCGCCTGCACTTTGACAGGTGAAAGCGGCGGCACACTGATTGGTGGCGGTGGAACCGGCAATGCATTCTCTTGCATTTCTTTCTCTGCCTCATGCTCGCCCGTCAGGGGCGTAAGCGCAGGCAGGCTTGGCACAACATCCTTAGAGGCCGGCGGTTTGCTGGTAACAACAGGTGATACCGGTGGTGGCGGTGGCGGCGGCGTCACCGTTTCTTTTTGCTTCACTTCAACCACTGGCACGCTGGATACTTTGGGCGCAGGAGGTGGCACATTATTATCAGCCGGGGCATGTTTTGCAGCAGGTAGTGGCGGTGGTGGTGGCGGAGCCATCTCCTCTGGTTTTGGTGCCACTACTTTTGGCGCTGGTTTCTCCGGTGCTGGTAGCTCGGCCGGGGGTAATTTTTCCGGCACAGGCACCATCAGGGGCGACGTTCCTTTGGTGCTATCCGCATCTGGCAGTGCTGGCGGCAGCTCTTCCGGTGCAATGGTTGATTGCTGCTTCGCTTTTGCATCGGCTGCGGCTTCTGCTGCATCACGTTCTTTTGCCTGCAATTCCTCGCGGATTTTGATGCTTGGATCATCGATATGGGTTTTATCGCTGATGATCCCCTGCTTTTTCGGCTCCTTACTCATCATTGAGTTCACGCGCTTCTCAACGCTTGGCGGCAAGGCAACGGGTTCTTTTTTCTTTGGCTGATCGGGCTTGTCGATCGGAACAAAAACCACTGGCGGCTCACCCTCTGAAGCGGCCGGGAGCTTCGAGAAGTCAAGCGCATCGACATCCGGGGCGTTGCTTTTCTCAACAGGCTTTGGCTTCGGAAGCGGTGGTGGTGGCGGCGCAGTTTTTGGTGCCGGAGCTGCCGGTTTTTCTTTCACCGCAGCCTTGGGAGGAGCCGCCGGCAAGGTGACTACAGGCACAGGCTTTGACACCGGTGGTGGCGGCGGTGCAGTGAAGTCGATATCCGGCTTCGTCTCCGGCGATACCAGCGGCATAAACCCGGAGGTCGATGGCTCTGGTGTCACCGTTGGCGGCGGCACCTCTATCACCGGTTTCGGTACATGCACAGGCTTTGGCGTCGGTTTGGGCACCGGCTTGGGCGCTGGTTTTTTCAGTACGGGCTTCACAACTGGAGCGGAGGGGGCCGTCACTTCTGGTGCCTGAGGGGTGGGCGCAACTTCTGGCTCTACTACTGGCTCCGGCGCAGGTGCTGGCTTTTTGATCCGATGCTTGGTCACATGCGGCTTCGGATGGTACTTCGTCCGAGGCGGGTGGTAACCTGGCTGCTCCGATGGAATCTTGCGCTCCGTCGGCGGCACGATCACCGGTCGCGGAGGCAGCGGTACCACCTGAATCAACGGTTGCGGCTCCAAGTCACGCAGGGCATCAATATTCACCTCAACGCTAGGCAGGGCCTGCGCCTTAGCCACAGGCACAGCACCGCCCCAAACAAAGCAACATACCGTGCCAAGCAGCATCGTTTTTATATGGGTAGAAGCTGTGCGAAAGGCCATAATTTTTTTGGTTGTTGGAGTATGTTAATGCCGAAAAGCCTCAGATCTCTGGTTCTAGCAAAGGGTGAATACAGGTGGCAAGTATAGAAACAATTTTTGACACAGCATTCAGAGAAGTGGGGCAATAACGGGGATAACATTACTTCGCGCTTGCACCCAGCGCACCTTTACACTAGGAAGCGCGGATGGTGAGTTCCCCCCTGATAACTGTTATGACTGCCGTGGTGCGCAAAGCAGCCCGTGGTGTGTCGCGCGATTTTGGTGAGATCGAGAAGCTACAGGTCTCGAAAAAGGGTGCGGCGAACTTCGTCACCAACGCCGATCTGCGCACCGACAAACTGCTGATTGAGGAGCTGAGCAAAGCTCGCCCTAAATTTGCCTTCCTCACCGAGGAATCCGGTGTAATCGGCAACCCGAACCTGAAACACCGCTTTGTGATCGACCCGATTGATGGCACGACCAATTTTATTCATGCGATCCCCTATATCTCGATCTCGGTTGCTGCACAGCAGCGCAACGACAAGGGCGCCTGGGAGACCATCGCCGGTATTGTGTACGATCCAATCCACGATGAACTCTTCACCGCCGAGCGCGACCAGGGTGCATTGATGAACGGTAAGCGTATGCGTGTATCACCGCGCAAGGAAGACTTGCTGCTCTCGACCTCCTCGCCCCGCAAAGGCCGCGAGAACTATGCAGCCACCCTCAAAGCATTTGAACGTGTGGTAGATACGGGCGCAACCGTCCGCTGTTCCGGCTCAGCTGCACTCGACCTTGCCTATGTTGCGGCAGGCCGTCTTGATGGTATCTGGTACCAGCGCCTGAACATCTGGGATTTTGCTGCAGGCGCACTGATTGTGAAAGAGGCCGGCGGCATGGTCACAGCGATCGATGGCACCCCGCTCGCCAGGGATGATAAGGGCAGCGTGCTTGCTACCAATGGTGCGATCCACAAAACCATGCATGGGCTGGTGTCCGCCTAATCACCCCCTATCTTAGCAATAAAAAAAGCCCGGTAAATACCGGGCTTTTTCGTTCTTCAGAGTTGCGCAGCCACTAGCTTGCTTTTGCGCGCTCTACGTAGGTCAGGTCGTTTGTATTGACGACGATCCGCTCACCTGTGGTGATGAAAGGTGGCACCATCACACGCACGCCGTTTTCGAGCTTCGCGGGCTTATAGCTGGAGCTGGCGGTCTGGCCTTTAACCACGGGATCAGCCTCGACAATCTCGAGCGTCACCTGATCTGGCAACTTCACGCCAATCGGCTTGCCCTCGTGCAGCTCTACCTGCACGACCATGCCATCCTGCATGAAGGCAACGCGCTCACCAAGGAATTCTGCTTCCATGGTAATTTGCTCGTAGTTTTCCTGATCCATGAAGGTCAGTGTGTCGCCTTCACGGTAGAGGTACTGGAAGTCACGCTGGTCAAGCGTTGCACGCTCCATCGCCTCATCCGGACGCAGGCGCAGGCCGCGCTTGTTGCCGGATTTAATGTCCTTCATTTCCACCTGATTGAAGGAACGCAGGTTGCCCGGCGTACGGATTTCGTGGCTGGTGACCACCCATAGCTTTCCTTCAAACTCGAGCACCATTCCGGCACGAACGCTGGATCCATCAATACGCATAGCTTTCCCTCCTTCGGTAAAATCGACCGCATCTATAAAGAGCCATTGGCCAGTTTGCAAGTAATAGGCGGCGCAAAATCCGTTGCATCCGGGTTGTTCGCATCTTATAGAGTAGGAATGGATGCTCCAGCCACGCTCGGATCGAAGCAGACACCTGCTCTCGTTCCTGGTCGTGAGTGCGGGGACTGCGCTATGTGCTGCAAACTTCCCAATATTGA
Organism: Alphaproteobacteria bacterium; assembly: GCA_030427685.1. Taxonomy (GTDB): domain Bacteria; phylum Pseudomonadota; class Alphaproteobacteria; order Rickettsiales; family UBA3002; genus QFOX01. The sequence continues at coordinate 1,396 of JAUIBB010000021.1, read as the reverse complement.
TGAACTGGGTAAAAAAGCCGGCGACTGGTGCCATCATTGCAGCACCCGTAGCAACTGCGATATTTATGAAACCCGACCCGATTCCTGCCGCAGTTTCTTCTGTCACTTTATGGAGAATCCACGGCTGGGAGAGGAATGGCGACCTTCTAAATCACGCCTGATGATCCTTGGTAAAGATGACGGCCATACCGTGCTGGTGATGGTAGACCCGGATCGACCGGATGCGTGGAAGAAAGAGCCCTACCTCGCCTCTTTCCACAATTGGTCACAACGGCTGAATGTCGTCATCAATGTCGGTGCACGCCAATATATCGTGAAAGACGGCCTTGTGCAGGAGCGTCCCTCCTCGGCATCGTAAAAATGGCGTGCATCTGACGTAATCCGCCTTTAAAATGGCATCCTATTGAATACGAGCGATAAGGCTGCTGCGAATCTCTATGACGACAGAATCCGCCCAACCCGTTGCAAACCGACAGTGTGACAACTGTGCCATGTGCTGCAAGCTGCCGCAGATCACCGATCTGGAGAAGCCGGCCAATCAATGGTGTCCGCACTGTCGCAACCATCAGAACTGCGGTAATTACGAACAGCGCCCCCAAATGTGTCGTGATTTTTTCTGCCTCTTCATGACGCAGGAAGCCTTGAGCGAAGAATGGCGGCCATCGCAGGCGCACTTCCTGATGCTGATGAAAGAGACGTCATTAGACCGGCCTCAACTGGTGGTGATGGTGGATCCGGCGCGCCCCGATGCATGGCGCAAGGAGCCCTACTACTCGAACCTGCGGAACTGGTCGCAGACGCACTATGTTATTATTACCATTGGAGATCGTTGGCGCGCCTTGTTCCCAGACCACGAAGTGGACCTTCAGAAGGTTGGGCCTCGGGATGAGCTTCAATTCATTGATGCATTAACCGAGCACGGCCCGAAGCGCACCGTACAGCTAAAGCGTGCAGACTAATGCGCACCTTCACGTGCAGATAGCCCCTGCTTGATCGCCTTATTGAACGCACGCACGGCCTCGGCTGCACCTTGCGGATGATTCCACACCGCGTTGATTGCCGCAACGAAGTCTGCACCGCTTGTCACCAGCACACCGCAATTCTCCGGCGTCAATCCACCAATCGCAACCGACGGCACCGTGGTCAGGCTTGCCCAGCGCTCGAGTGTCTCTAACGTAGGCGTGCCATAACGAGCCAGCTTTTCGGGCGATTTAGACGTCGTTGGATGGAATGCACCGAAAGCCACATAATCGGCACCGTGCTCCCCGGCCTCCATCGCCATGTGAATGGAGTCATGGCAGGTGATGCCAATTACCGCGTTTGCAGGTAGCTGGCGGCGTGCTTCCTGTAACGGCATATCGTCTTGCCCCAAATGCACACCATCTACTCCCAATTC
>JAUIBB010000138.1 GCA_030427685.1 Alphaproteobacteria bacterium | reverse complement strand
GAAGAGCAGGAATCCGTTGGCCTTCAGGGAGAGATGTCAGCACAGGCACAGGGGCTGGTGAGCTTCATGCGTGGCATCGGCATCAGCGTCGATGAAGGCATGCGCAAACAGGAAGTGCGTTTCGCCCGTGCCGGGATTGAGTCGCCGGATGCACCGGCCTACTATCTCTTTTTCCAACGCGTGGTATCGTTTGGGGTTGGTATTGTTGGTGGATTTATCCTGCTGAGTGCCAAAGGCGACATGATGCATCAGGCGCTGGGTGGGGGGATTATCCTGCTGGCAATTTATGGTCCGCATCTCTACCTGCAGAACAAGATCGACCATCGCAATAAGCTACTGCAACGCGCATTCCCGGATACGCTTGATCTGCTACTCGTTTGTGTGGAGTCGGGCCTTGCACTGGATGCGGCACTGACCCGTGTATGCAATGAGTTGGCGCGCGCCTATCCGGAAATGACAAAAGAGCTGAACCGCACCCGCTTAGAGCTTTCCCTACTCAACGACCGTGTGAAGGCGCTGATGAATCTTGGTGACCGTACGGGCATGGTGGCGTTTCGCTCATTGGTCGTGGCGCTGGTGCAGAGCGAACGCTTCGGGACCTCGCTGACGGACACCTTGCGCGTCCTCTCAGAAGACTTCCGGCTTCAGCGTCTGGCCGCAGCAGAGGCCAAGGCCGCACGCCTGCCGGTACTGATGACCCTGCCGCTGATGCTGCTGCTGATGCCAGCCTTCTTTATCATCATTATGGGGCCTGCGGTTATCAAGATGATGGGTGGTGGGCAGATGGTAACCGGCCAGTAGCGTTACGCCTCAGAAATTCCTACGATGGATGTAGAAACCGGGTGCACTTGCCTTTATAGTATAGCGCATGAAAACTGCGCTGACTGATTCCCCCCCGTTCCAACTCGTTTCGGAGTTCACCCCAGGCGGCGACCAGCCGCGCGCGATTGCCGAGCTGGTGGCCGGGCTGGAAGCGCAGAAGCGCAACCAGGTGCTCTTGGGTGTGACCGGCTCGGGGAAAACCTACACCATGGCCAGCGTGATTCAGGAAACGCAGCGTCCAGCGCTGGTGCTGGCGCATAATAAAACCCTCGCCGCACAGCTTTATTCAGAGATGAAGCACTTCTTTCCGCACAATGCGGTCGAGTATTTCGTCTCCTACTACGATTACTACCAGCCCGAGGCCTATATCGCCAAAACCGATACCTTCATCGAGAAGGACTCGGCCATCAACGAGCAGATCGACCGGATGCGCCATGCGGCCACCCGCGCGCTGCTGGAACGCCGTGATGTGATTGTGGTGGCATCGGTGAGTTGCATCTACGGGATTGGTTCGCCAGAGACCTATTCGGCCATGACTCTGTCGCTTCGCACGGGCGAGGAAATGCCGCAGCAGCAATTGCTGAAAGCGTTCACCGAGCTGCAATATAAACGTAATGATATTGCCTTTGTACGCGGCACCTTCCGTGTGCGTGGTGACAATGTTGATCTCTTTCCTGCCCACTTGGAAGACCGCGCGTGGCGCATGAGCTTCTTTGGGGATGAGCTGGAGTCTATCTATGAATTTGATCCGCTGACGGGTGAACGCGGGGCGAAGCTTCCTGAGATCACCATCTTTGCAAACAGCCATTATGTTACGCCAAAGCCCACGATCGAGCAGGCCATCAAGCAGATTAAAGTCGACCTGAAAGAGCGCGCTTCCTGGTTCGAGAAGGAAGGCAAACTACTGGAAGCACAGCGCCTCACCCAGCGCACTAGCTTTGATCTTGAGATGCTGGTCGAGACGGGCATGTGCAGGGGGATTGAAAACTATTCGCGCTATCTCGCAGGCAGTGCCATTGGCGAGCCACCTCCGACGCTATTCCAATATCTGCCGGATAACGCGTTGCTATTTGTAGACGAGAGCCATGTCATGCTGCCGCAGGTGCGGGGTATGTATAACGGTGACCGGGCGCGCAAAACCGTGCTCTCTGAGCATGGGTTCCGCTTGCCAGCTTGCATGGATAATCGGCCACTGAAATTTGAAGAGTGGGACGCCATGCGTCCGCAGACAATTTTTGTATCGGCCACGCCCGCACCGCTGGAGCTTGGCTGGACAGAGGGCAAGTTTGTTGAGCAGGTAATCCGTCCTACCGGGTTGGTTGACCCGGTCTGTATCGTGCGTTCGGCTACCCAGCAGGTGGATGATTTGCTCGCCGAGACCAAGGCGACGGTGGAGCGTGGCCAACGGGTTCTGGTTACAGCGCTGACTAAGCGCATGGCGGAAGAGCTAAGTGAGTATATGGACGAAATGGGGATCAAGGTGCGTTACCTGCACTCGGATATCGACACGCTGGAGCGTATCCAGATCCTCCGTGATTTACGTACCGGCGTGTTCGATGCGTTGATCGGCGTCAACCTCCTGCGTGAGGGGCTCGATATCCCCGAATGCGGCCTGATGGCCATTCTCGACGCAGATAAAGAAGGCTTCCTGCGCTCGCAGACAGCGCTGATCCAGACCATTGGCCGTGCCGCACGCAATGTGGATGCACGCGTCATTCTCTATGCCGATAAAATGACCGATTCCCTCAAGGGTGCGTTGGCTGAAACGGAGCGTCGCCGTACGATCCAGCAGGCGCACAATAAAAAGCATAACATCACCCCGCGCTCAACGACCGCCAAACTCTCGGACATCAGTGTCGATGGAGAGGTCGCGGCAGGAGCACCATCTGCAGCGTTACCAATAACGGGTGGTTCGCTGGAGAGCCATGTCGCGGCACTGAAGAAGCAGATGTTAAAAGCTGCTGAAGATCTTGAGTTTGAAGAGGCAGCAGCCCTTCGCGACCAGATCAAGAAGGCTGAAGCACTGATGATGGATTTGCCCGTTGGCAGTTAAGCAGCCGGGTGCAAAGGAGCCGATTGGATGCGTGTTGATGAACGATGCCTGTTGGCAGTAACGGTTTTAGGGGTTGCCGTAACCCTTTTTTCCCTCGCGATTGTTGGGCAGGTTTTCCCATTGCACGGTGCACCAGCCTATGGTGCCGACTTCCTGAATTACTGGGCCGCACCTCGCATTGCAGCAAAGGATATCGACGCGCTGTTTGCCTTTGAGCCTTACATGGATGCGCTGCGCACGCAGTATGGAGAAGCGGTGTATGAGCATCAGTGGTCGTACCCGCTGCACAGCCTGTTCTTTTACGCGCCGTTTGCGGCGTTGCCCTACCTGCCTGCCTTGCTGGTCTGGACGGTGGCGGGGCTGGTGGCTTATGCGCTGGTGATTCGCATGGCCGCACCGGGTGTGACGGCGCGCATGCTGCTATGTATGCTGGTATCGCCTGCGGTACTGGTATCGGTGCATTCCGGACAGAATGGGCTACTGATTGGTGCCGCCGCCCTTGGCGTGTTGCTATTGATCGAAAAACGGCGCCTATGGCTTGCCGGGGTACTGCTGGGTTGCCTGACAATCAAGCCCCAGCTTTTCATCCTCTGGCCGCTCATTCTGGTGATGATGGGGGCATGGCGCACGATACTCGCTGCGGCCGTAACGGCGGGGCTGCTTGTCGCGGCATCGGTTGCCATGCATGGCAGCACGGCATGGGAGATTTATCTGCGTGATATTCCAGCCATGCAGTGGCAGCTGATGCATATGATCCCCGCCGAAGCA
>JAUIBB010000137.1 GCA_030427685.1 Alphaproteobacteria bacterium | reverse complement strand
AATCTCGTAATTATCCGCGAGAATGAGGAAGATCTCTATGCTGGTATTGAATATCGCCAGACACAGGATGTCTTTCAGAGCGTCAAAATTATTACTCGCTCCGGTACCGAGCGCATCATGCGCTACGCTTTTGAATATGCAGTCCGCAACAATCGCAAAAAAGTGACCTGCATGTCCAAAGACAACATCATGAAGCTCACCGACGGCGCATTCCACGACATGTTCAACATGGTTGCTGCTGAATACCCTCAGATTGAGGCAGATCACTATATTATCGACATTGGCTCCGCACGGATTGCCAGCAAGCCGCACATTTTCGACGTCATCGTAACGGAGAACCTCTACGGCGATATTATCTCAGACATCGCTGCTGAGGTTTCCGGCTCGGTGGGCCTCGCCGGCTCTGCCAATATTGGTGCGAACTATGCCATGTTTGAGGCGATCCATGGCTCGGCCCCGGATATTGCAGGGCAGGATATCGCTAACCCATCCGGCCTGCTGCACGGCGCCATCATGATGCTCGTGCATTTAGGCATGGCAGAGGAAGCAACCCGTATCCACAATGCATGGCTTAAAACCATCGAAGACGGCACCCATACCGTCGATATTTTTAATGATATGAGCAAGCGCAAGGTCGGCACAAAAGACTTCGCGCAAGCCGTGATCGACAATCTGGGTGAAGAGCCTGGTACCTATCGTCCGGTGAAATATGCAAAGCCCACAGGTGTATCGGCACCTATCCGTGCGGTGATGGCGCCAGAGACTGAAGTGCGCACCATGGTGGGACTCGACTTCTTTATCCATTGGCTGGGCGATGATATCAATACGCTGGCAGCTTTGCTGCAGGAACTATCAAGCCCTGCCCTCACCCTCCAGCTTATTTCCTGCAAGGGGCTGAAACTGTGGCCCAACATCGTAACAGAGATGGATGTAACAGATCGCTATCGCGCGCGTTTTGTTCCGGAAACGCCCGGTGCCCCAGTGACCCACAAAGACATTGCAGAGCTACTGACCAAAGCGGCGGATAAAAACCTGGATTTCCTTAAAATTGAAACGCTCTTTACCTTTGACGGTAAAGACGGCTTCAGTGCGACCCAGGGTGGCTAAGCAGCTAGCTGCTCTATTAACTTTGCTATTGGTACTGGCAACGGTGCCTCGACATGTATCGCCGGCTTGCTGGGCTGCAAGGGAATGGTAATCGACGCGGCGTGCAGCATCATAGGGTAATGGGCAGAACTATATGGATCTGCAAGAGCTGCTTCATTTACCATCGTACGCTCGGTCAGGCTTAGGCGCGGCACCACCTGCCCCGGCTTAATTGGTATCGCAAACGAACCCGACTTGCTGTAGAACGGATCGCCCACAATAGGACAGCCCAGCGCATAGGCCGCATGTAGCCTTAGCTGGTGCGTACGCCCTGTTTTAGGAGACATTTCAAGCAGGCTCAGCGTCCCATTCGTTTGCAGGATTCTGTAATGCGTTACGGCTTCCTGACCTGCAGGATCAAGCGAAAGGGTCCACAGGCTTCCATGGCCGGACTTCAGAATCGGACGGGCAATTATGCCCTCTTTCTCTGCCGGCACCCCAACAACGACTGCCTTGTAGGTCTTTTCAATTTTCTTGGTTTCAAAGAGTTTTCCAAGCTTAATAAGCGCTTGCCGATGCCGCCCAAGCACAAGGCAACCAGAGGTTCCACGATCCAGCCGATGTGCCAATGCCGGAGCTTTGGGCAATCCGAACTGTAAGTGATGAAATGACTGATCCAGTGCAAGTTTGTCGTGCCCGGTTGCATGTACTGCAATCCCGGCAGGCTTATTCAACACCAGCATCATCGCATCCCGATAAAGCACGCGGGACTGAATTTCAGCTTCCGTAAGGTTACGAATTGCAGTCATAGGGCGCGACTATAACGCTTGCCCTAGCCCCAAGCCAGCGCTAAACCGTGGGCAACTAGGGAGATTTTGATGAAATCCGCACCGACTGCGCCACATTCTGATGCCAGCACCGAATTTGAGGCTCTGCTTGCACGTATTACCGCCTGTGATGCAACCGTTGCTATCATAGGTATGGGCTATGTTGGCTTCCCCTTGGCATTAGCAACGCACGCTAAAGGATACCATGTGCTTGCCTATGACATTGATGCCTCTAAAATCGAGAAGCTCAACGCAGGTAAATCCTACCTGAAGGGTATCAGCGATGAAGCGATCGGGAATATGGTTAAAGAAGGACGCTTTGTTGCCAGCCATACTCCGGCTGATCTGGTAAAAGCAGATGCCATCATCTTGTGTGTCCCCACGCCCCTGACAAAAAACAGGGAGCCTGATATGAGCTTTGTGGTCGCCACCACACAAACCATTGCAGAGCATCTACGCCCTGGCCAATTAATCGCCTTGGAATCAACAACCTACCCCGGCACAACAACTGATGTTATGCAGCCCATGCTGGAGGCTGGTGGTTTAAAAGCAGGCCATGATTTCTATATTGCCTACTCTCCGGAACGGGAAGACCCAGGTAATGGTCTATTTTCAACCCATAGCATTCCCAAGGTAATTGGTGCCGATGACGCAAAATCCCGAAGCCTTGCGATGGCACTTTACAGCAACATTGTTACGCAAGCAGTTCCCGTTAGTAGCTCTGCGACAGCGGAGGCCGTAAAGCTCACCGAAAACATTTTTCGTAGCGTGAACATCGCCCTCGTGAATGAGCTCAAAATGGTCTTTGAAAAAATGGATATCGATGTGTGGGAAGTGATTCGCGCAGCAGCGACAAAGCCTTTTGGCTTCATGCCTTTTTATCCCGGCCCAGGTGTTGGGGGGCATTGCATCCCTATTGACCCCTTTTACCTTACGTGGAAATCCCGAGAGTACGGCATGCCAACACGCTTCATTGAGCTTGCTGGCCAAATCAATGAGCGTATGCCCGGCTATGTGATTGACCGGCTGCGTGAGGGGCTTGATTTGCACCAGCGCAAAGGCCTTAATGGCTCGCGCATTCTGCTGCTTGGGCTGGCCTATAAAAAAGATGTTGATGATGTGCGGGAAAGCCCCTCAATGATCATGTTCGAGAAACTGCAGGATTATGGTGCGATCGTTGAATACCATGACCCGATCATTGCAACAATTCCCCATACTCGCGAACACGGAAGGCTAACCGGCCTGCATTCCGTACCGCTGACGGAGAAGCAGCTTGCAACCTATGATGCAGTGCTAATCGCTACTGACCACAGCAGCATCGATTATGGCTTCATTGCTCAACATAGCCAACTTGTTGTGGATACCCGCAATGCGACTCACAACGTCGCAGACAAGTCACGCGTCATAAAAGCCTGATATGAAGCATTCCCTGAAACGCCTTCTTGATCTTGGTGGTGCGCTGAGTGGGATCATCGTATTCCTCCCCATCATGCTTGCTGTTGCAGTGGGTGTTCGAGTGACGATGGGCGCCCCTGTTTTTTTCCGCCAAAAGCGGCCGGGGCAGCATGAGAAGCCATTCTATATCTATAAATTTCGTAGTATGAAAAATGCTGTGGGCGCAGATGGAATGCCGCTCTCCGATGCAGAACGCCTAACAAAATTTGGCACCTTTATCCGTAACTTCAGCCTTGATGAGCTTCCTCAATTCCTGAACATACTGAAAGGTGACATCAGTATTGTTGGCCCTCGCCCCCTACTCTATGACTATTTTCCCTACTACACTGAAACTG
>JAUIBB010000020.1 GCA_030427685.1 Alphaproteobacteria bacterium | reverse complement strand
TGCCGAGACCTACACCGCCAGCGGGATGCTGCTCGACCCCCATAGTGCGGCTGGCGTGGCAGCTACACAGGCACTTCAGGCCCAAAAAGCACTGGAAGGCACCACCATTACCCTTGCCACGGCGCACCCGGCTAAATTCCCGGAAGCGGTTGAAAAAGCAACTGGAATTACACCTCCCCTCCCCCCTCATCTGGCCGACCTTTTCGACCGTCCCGAGAGAATTACACCGCTGGCTAATGACATTGCCGCGCTAAAGGGCTATATCTGCGCCCTATGACCTATAAAACAGAGACGTTAGACAACGGATTGCGCATCGCCAGCGAATGCCACCCGGATGCCGACAGCGCCGCCTTTGCCATCGCGGTAGATGTCGGCGCACGGTATGAAGAAGTGGCGCAAGGCGGCCTCTCCCACATGCTGGAACATATGGCCTTTAAAGGCACCAGCAAACGCAGCGCCCAACAGATTGCGGAAGCATTCGACCTGATGGGTGGCAACGTCAATGCCTATACCAGCCACGAGCACACGCTCTACTACGCCAAAGTGCTGAAAGAGTATGCAGGAGATGCGCTCGAATTGCTGTGTGAAATTTTGGCAGACTCTGTCTTCGATCCACAGGAGATCGAGCGCGAGCGCGAGGTAGTACTGCAAGAAATCGCTATGCATCACGATGCACCGGATGATCTGGTCTTCGACCTCTTCCAGCAAATGGCCTTTGGCGATACGCCCATGGGACGCAGCATCCTCGGCGACCCAGAGCGGGTGCGCGCCTATAGCCGCGACGACCTGCTGGACTACACCCGCACCCATTACCAACCCAGCCGCATTGCCATCGCAGGCGCTGGCGCGATCGATCATGCAGCACTGGTCAGCACCGTGCGCCAGTATTTTGGCAAGCGGAAGAACGAAACACTGGCAAAGCCCGTTGCCATCGCCCGTTATGTGGGCGGCGAAAAGACGCTGGAAAAAGAACTGGAGCAGGTACAGCTGGCCGTTGGCTTCCACGGTGTTTCGGCACTGCATGATGACTACTACCCGTCGCAAGTCTTTACGACCTTGCTGGGTGGCGGCATGTCGTCGCGCCTGTTCCAGGAAATCCGTGAAAAGCGCGGCCTTGCCTACTCGGTCTCGGCCTACTCATCGGGCTATAACGACATTGGCGTCATTGGTATGTATGCCGGCACCACCGTTGAGCATCTCAGCGAGTTGACCGGTGCGCTGAAGGAAGTCATGGCCTCCCTCTTAAACGGAGTAGGCGACGAAGAATTGCTCCGCGCCAAGAACCAGATCAAAGCCAATGTACTGATGAGCCGTGAGTCTACCGGTACCATCGTTGAATGGATCGCCCGGCACCTGTTGGTCTATGGCCGCTACCGCCCCGCCGCTGAGCTGGTGCCCATCATCGACGCCATCACGCCAGACGATATGGCGCGGCTTGCTAACTATTGCCTCGACACCACGACGCCTATCGTCGCCGCACTCGGCCCTGTCGGCAGCGTCAACCATGCCGGCCTTGCCGCGCAACTTGCGGCCTGAACCCCGCAACAGGAAGAAAAATACCATGACCCACACCCTTACCGTCAGCGACGAACAGAGCGGCTTGCGCCTTGATAAATTTCTGAGCACGGCGCTGCCGGAGATCAGCCGCGCACGCTTTCAGTCACTGATTGAGGAAGGCGCCGTAAGCCGTGACGCGCAACCCATGCAAAACACCTCCTATAAGGTAAAGCATGGAGAGGTCTTCACCCTGGTGATCCCCGACATCAAGCCGCTAGACCTTACCCCATCGGATATTGCTCTCGACATTGTGTACGAAGATGACGACATCATCGTGCTCAATAAACCAGCCGGCATGACCGTGCACCCTGCGGCCGGGACACAAACCGACACGCTGGTGCATGCATTGCTGGCCCATTGCGGGGACTCGCTCTCAGGCATCGGTGGTGTCGCGCGCCCCGGCATCGTCCACCGTATCGACAAAGACACCTCCGGCCTGCTGGCCGTCGCCAAACATGATGCCGCACACCAGCATCTCTCAGCACAGCTCAAAGAGCGTGAGATGAAGCGCACATACATCGCCTTTGTCTGGGGTGCGCTCAACCCTCGCGAGGGCACCATTGATGCCCCCATTGCACGCCATCGGCGCTACCGCCAGCAAATGGCGATTGTCGAAGGCGGGCGCGAATCCGTGACCCATTACACGACCGAGGCACTCTACCGCTGCCCCGGCTCCATCACCCCACTGGCCACCAAGGTGATCTGCGAACTGGATACAGGGCGCACCCATCAGATCCGCGTACATATGCTGCATGCCAAATGCCCCATCCTTGGCGATCCAACCTATGGCCCCACCACGACCACACGGTTGAACCGGCTAAAGTCTGGCGGCACGCAAGTACCCGCCGCCGTGACGGATGTATTAACTCTTCTTCATCGTCAGGCGCTGCACGCCACCGAATTGCGGCTAACTCACCCAAAAACCGGCGAATTTATGGAATTCACCTGCCCCCTTCCCGATGACCTGCTGGCACTGGAAACCGCCCTCACTTCCTTGACAAATTAGCCCTTCCGGGGTAATAATTTTGCCTCTACTTAAGGAATAAAAAGGACGCTGAAAAAGCGCCTGTGCAAGCAACTCACACGTTAGGAACCATCATGGCAGCCACCCGCGCCTTAGCTGTACCTGCGATTTCTCCCGATGGCGGATTACGCCAGTACCTGCAGGACATCCAGAAATTCCCGATGCTCGATGCAGATGAGGAATACAGGCTCGCCAAGCGCTGGACCGAGGATGCCGACTACGACGCAGCCCATAAGCTGGTCACCTCGCATCTGCGGCTTGTCGCTAAAATCGCTTCTGGCTATCGCGGCTACGGCCTACCAATGGCCGAGCTGATCGCTGAGGGAAATATCGGCCTCATGCAGGCCGTGAAAAAATTTGAACCCGAGCGCGGCTTCCGCCTTTCGACCTACGCCATGTGGTGGATTCGTGCCTCGATTCAGGAATTTGTCCTGCGCAGCTGGTCACTGGTAAAAATGGGTAGCAGCGCCGCACAGAAGCGCCTTTTCTTCAACCTGAAGAAAATGCGCAAGCGCCTGCATACAATTGACTCCGGCAAGACCCTTTCGCCAGATGAAATACGCACCATCGCGGCCGAGCTGAATGTCAAAGAGCAGGACGTGATCGACATGGATCACCGCATGGGCGCACACGACCAGCGCCTCAACGCCCCCATCAGCAACGAGGGTGACGGCGGTGAATGGGGCGACCTGCTGGCCGACCCGGCAGAAAGCCACGAAACCACCCTGGCCGACCATCAGGAGTTCCGCCAGAAGCAAGCGCTAATGGGGCGTGCCATCGCCACCCTCAACGAGCGCGAGCGCGACATCATCACCGAACGCCGCTTGAAAGAAGAGCCGCAAACACTGGAAGCGCTGGCGCAGCACTACAATATCAGCCGCGAACGTGTCCGCCAGATCGAAGCCCGTGCCCTAGAAAAAATGACGCAATTCGTAATGGATGCTGCACAAAAACCGGCACTGCCGACCCCAGCAACCGCGGCTTAGCTTATTCCTGTATTATTGCCGCACTACCCGTGAATCCGGGAAGATAATCCGCACCGTGGTGCCGATGCCCACTTCACTGGTGAGCTGTAGTTTTCCGCCATGTAACTCGGCGAACATTTTACACAGCGGCAGGCCAAGGCCGGTGCCTTCGTGGCTGTGGTTACGATGCACCTGCCCGAACACGGCAAGCGCGGTGGAAATATCCGCCTCTGCGATGCCGATGCCGGTATCGGTCACGGCAAGCACAAGCTGGCCATGATGGTCAATCCGCGCAGCAATGGTTACCTTACCATGTTGCGGGGTAAACTTGATCGCATTGCTCATCAGGTTTAGCAGGATCTGGCGAATTTTCCGCTTATCCGCACGCAGCATCCCCAGCCCGGGCGCAATTTCAGGTGTCAGCGTGATATGCTTCGACTTGGCGCGCTCGGCCACAATGCGCATGGATTCTTCAATCGAACGCGCAATATCAAGATCTTCTTCGTTCAGCTCTAACTTCCCGGCCTCACCTTTACTGAATTCAAGAATGTCTGAAATCAGCTGTAACAAATGCGTGCCGCAGAGGTTGATGTCCTGCACGCGTTCTTTCTGTTTATCATTCAGCGGGCCGAAATACCCGGCACCCAGCATTTCCGAGAAGCCGATCACGGCATTGAGCGGCGTGCGCAACTCGTGCGACATGTTGGCGAGGAACTCGGACTTCGCCTGCGAAGCGAGAATCGCCGCCGCCTCGGACTCCTCTACCCGCACAATCTGCTTGGCCATGTTGAGGGCAAAGTAAGACAGCACCGAGCCAAAAATCGTGAAGATGGCAAGGAACGAAATATCCTTCACCCGCGCCTTGCGCCATTCGCTGAGGAAGTCTTTTTCATCAATCACAATCGAGGTCACAATTGGCAGGTTCTTAAGCGCCATAAAGGCATACACCGTCACCGACCCATCGAACGTCTTAGTACCTGTCGTCACCACATGCCGTGTTGGATGCTGCGTTGCCTGCTCACCGATAAAATCCAGTATGGGGTCACGGCTGGCCGAGTCTTTCGGCCCGGTATAAAGTACCTCGCCACTATCAAGCAGCAATGCCATAAAGCGGTTGGTTGCCGTATCTACGGAGGTAAAGAAGTCGATAAAAATGCGTGGATCTACGGCTGCTACAATCGCCCCACCAAAGCTACCATCGAGCTTGTTAATGCGGCGGCTCATTACCATGAGCTTGGGATGGTCGGGGATGCGCGTACGCTGCTGGCCAACAAAAAACCCCGTCTCGCTATCATCGCGCATCGCTTTAAAGGCTGCCTCATCGGCTACTGAATTGCTGTAATCGTACCAACGGTCGTAGCCCGGCTTGTTCGCAGCCACCTGGATCACGCCTTTCTCATTCACCAGCATCAGCGCAACGATCTGTGGTGTTTCCTCCACCCAAAGGCGGAAGTTATTCTCGATATCGTGCGGCAGGTTACCACCGAACATGGTGTTAAAATACTGCCGCTCCACCGCGCGACGCAGGGTCAGGTCAACCGCCAGCAGCGAGAGTTCTACCTGATCCGACAGGATCTGGGTTAGGCGGGTTGCGTTGGCCTTTCCCTCCTCGATCGAGCGCGCATAGGCTTTGCTAGCCTGATAGGCAACAAACACGCAAAAGAGCAGCATAATCATCGCCGAAAACGCAATTAGCGTCTTCGCTTTTGGCAACCGCCCCCGTGTGCCGATCATGGTAGGCACGCCGTCGATCAATTCCGCTGTTTCGGTCTGTTCCATTGTGGCCCACTATGCCCGACCGAAGTTAAGAAAACGCTAACAAACCATTAGGATAGGGTTAGGATCGGCCAATTTCTCAAAATAAATTGTTATTACAGCATCTTACAATTAACGAGATGCGCATTATTCCCCTGCTAAAGATGTGTTGCTGCGCCTTTCGCGTGCTCTGGCGACAACAATCCCAAATCCACCAGCGTTTTCCGATTCCCTGCCACATAGCGCTGCTGCAAAAAGGCGCGATCCGGCGAACGGGACTGACCATAGACCAGTGGCTGATGATCCTCTACGCCCACATACACCGCGCCGGCCTTCCGGGCGATCGCATCCGGTGCCGCCAGGTCCCAATCAGCCATCGTATCCGGCCCGGCCACCACATCGCACTTCCCCTCTAACAGGCCGACAATCGCGCTGGGAAGTTCCGCAAGCTTGTCCGAGGCACGGTAAGGGCCGGGGAAAAAATCCTGAACATTGGTATGGCGTTGCAAGACATGGGGTACCGCGTTCGGGCCACAAGGCGACGACTGTAGCGGTACGGCACCTCCCATAGAGACATGGCCATCGTCTGCATCAACCTTTACCGAACGACGAACCGACATATTTTTGGCCATATCCGTATAATAAATCGTGCTGAATTTAGGGTCAGGGTAATAGATCACCCCAAACACGGGCTCTCCATTCTCAACATACGACAGCAGCACGCCAAACTGCGGCTTGCCTTCGCTGAAGCGGGTGCTGCCATCAATCGGGTCGATCACCCAGCCGCTGGTATAGTGACCCGCCGGGTCGTGCTTTTTATCTTCCTCAGAAATAATGGTGTCCTGCGGGAAGAGTGCTTTCAGGCCATTGACCAGATGGTCACTCGCGCGCTGGTCGGCAATGGTAAAGACCGAATGTGCCTCGTCGGTTTTATGCTGGATATCGAGATTCCCCTCATCGCGTGTTTTTACCGCCAGCTGCCCCGCCTCAAGGACAAGGTTCAGGATCTTCGTCTGCTGCGTTGCTGTAAGCTTCATAGGGCCGCCTAAAATGACAATGATCTTCGCACAATCGTTAATTTAAGGATTGTTTTATTAATTCTTTTTTAATAAAGAGCAAGGACATTTCGTACTTCTCGAAAATCCGGTATGGATCTATAAGGAGCCTAGATGAGCCAGCAAGACCCCATTCATTCGCTGTTTGCAGGCAGCTTCGACCCGCCGACGCTCGGCCATCTGGCCATCGCCGCCGAAGCACTCATGGGTGCCGATGAGCTCACCATCCTCGTCGCCGCCAACCCGGCCAAGGCTGGGTCGCAAATGTTTACCCCCGAAGAGCGCATCCAGCTTTTCAGGAACAGCATCGCCTATTACGTCGCCCAGCATGCCGGAAAGAACGATGGCACCGTCGCCTGCAAAATCGCCGATGCCCTGCAAAACGGTGAGAAAAAAATCAACGTCATCACCAGCGGTGGGCTAACGATCGACACCGCACATACGATTGGGGCTGGCAAACTGGTGCGCGGGTTACGCCCCAACGGCAAAGACCTCGATGATGAAAATACCTTAGCCTATATCAATCATATCCTTGTACAGAACCGCCAGCTGCCGATTACCACGGTGATGGTGGCCGCACCAGACCCTGACCATAACTTCGTCTCCTCCTCTTCCGCTAAAATGATGCAAAAAGTCACCGGCAATGGTGATGACCTTACCGACTATGTCGCCCCCGACGTACTCGCCGCCATGGAGCAGCGTAAGGCAGACATGGCAGCATTAGCAGCCCAAAAAGCTGCCGGGGAAAAAGAGCCCACCAACCAGCCTTCCCCGATTACCCTGAGCGCGCAATACGAAACACCAGAGCACACCACCGCCTCTGCACCGATCGTCGGTTTCATGCCCGGTGATTTCTCACTCTTCACCAATGCCCATCGGGATGTTGCCATGCGCGCACTGGCCGGTCTTGATAAGCTGGTAATCGGGGTGCACAGCAAAGCAGGCAATGAGTATTTCACACCCGCCAAGCGCGTCGCTTTTATCGAGCAAAGCATCGCCGCCTTCACGCAGGAAGCAGAAAACAGCAACGACCCCGTCTTGAAAAAAGTGGCCACGTCTTTGCGCAATGGTAGCAAATCCATTGAGGTCGTAAGCTATGACAAACCCTTCCTGTTTGCCGCACAGGAGCATGGCGCATCCATCATCACCCGCGGCCTGCAACCAGCCATCAATCGCCTCACCAGCGAAACCAGCATGGCGCAAATCACGCGCATCGAGGCCAATGCCAACCAAATTCCGGTTTCGACCGAACATGTCACCACCCCGGTAGCACTCTACCAGCAACTGGGAACGAAGGACGTTGCCGAAGCACTCACCACCTATGGTGCCGAAAGTGCCAGCGCCCAGAAGTTACTCCCCGAGCCGGTGCGCGCCGCATGGCTGGAGCAACAACGTGCTAACGCGCGCATTGGCGGTGGCGGCACCATTTGGGTACAAAAACCTACTGAAGGGCGAAGCACATGAAAATTCTGGGCATCACCGGCGGTAGCAACACCGGAAAATCTTCGCTGGTAAAAGCCTTGCGCGCACAAACTGCGCATCCGGTTGTCTATTTCGATGCCGACGCAGAGCTGCACCACCTCTATGCCCATGATGCCGAAGTCATTGCCGCCATTGGCGACTTATGCCCTGACGCTATACAAAATGGTGCCGTAGATCGCCGGGCCCTCGGCGATTTTTATTTTGCTTCCGATGCCAACGCCACCGCAGTCGAAGACATCACGCGCGATAAAATCCGCAGCGCGTTTCACGAGCGGGTAGCCGAGCACCAACACGAGGCCGATACCGTCTTCCTGCTCGACATGCCACTGCTGACCGAGCTTGGCCTGCAACGCTATTGCGACACCGTGCTGCTGACCACCTGCGACCCCGCCGAGCGCGCCGAGCGCGGTGCCGCGCGGATTGCCGCCAGCAGGAAGATTCCGCACGACGAAGCCGCCGCATTTTTTGCTAATATCCTGCGTCGCCAGACCGGCCTGCCCAGCACTGAACGCGCACATCTGAGCATCGAGGAAGCCGCCCAGCTCGGCGATGATAACAAGCGCAAAAAACTGGCCGGCAGCTACTATGTCGAGATCGACACCAGCAACGCCATCTATGACCGCACGCGTGCAGAGACCGAGGCCGACACCATACAACAAGCGCTCGATGCGATGGAAGGGTTGTTCAAAGAAAAAGGGATGCCCTCCAGCTACCGCCGCTAGTACGATTTTTCACTAGGGTTTCGCATGCTGCCTTGCTAACACAGAAGCATCACGTTCATCAGAAGCGGGTTCTTGCATGGTTACACGGGTGCACACCGTCGCGTTTCAGGGTATCGAAACACTGCCTGTTGAAGTACAGGTACATATCGGCAATGGACTGCCTGCCTTTACCATTGTCGGACTACCGGACAAAGCCGTCGCCGAATCACGCGAGCGGGTGCGCGCCGCGCTTTCCTCGATGGGCATTCAACTGCCGGCGAAAAAAATCCTGATCAACCTCGCCCCTGCCGACGTGCAAAAAGAAGGCTCGCATTTCGATGTGCCGATCGCCCTTGCCATGCTGGTTGCGCTTGGCTTCCTCCCCGCCGACCAGATCGAAAACCACCTCGCGCTGGGCGAGCTGGCGCTCGATGGCCAGCTACTGCCGGTCGCAGGCGTCTTGCCTGCTGCACTCGCCGCTGCGGCACAGCAAAAAGGCCTCATCTGCCCCGCCAGCAACGGTGCCGAAGCGGCCTTCGCCGGTGACCTCGACATCATGGCAACCTCCTCGCTGCTGGCATTAGTCAACCACGCCAAAGGCACGCAATTGCTATCCCGCCCCGAACCAAAACTAAACGCCCGTGCCGGCACAGGGCCCGACCTTGCAGAAGTGCGTGGGCAGGCAATCGCACGGCGTGCGCTGGAAATTGCCGCCGCCGGGGGACATAACCTGTTGATGACCGGGCCACCCGGCTCCGGCAAGTCGATGCTCGCCGCTTGCCTACCCGGCATTTTACCACCGATGACAGCCGAGGAAATGCTCGAATCCAACCTCATTGCCAGTGTCGCCGGCAAGCTGGTAAAGGGCGAGTTCGCCAGCGAGCGGCCTTTCCGCGACCCGCACCATAGTAGCTCCATGGCCAGCATGGTCGGCGGGGGGCGCAAGGCGGTGCCGGGCGAAATCTCCCTCGCCCATCACGGCGTCTTATTTTTGGATGAACTTCCAGAGTTTCCACGTGGCGTGCTTGAATCCCTCCGCCAACCGCTGGAGACCGGCACCATCTCCATCGCCCGGGTGGAGATGCACGTCACCTACCCCGCGCGCTTCCAGCTCATCGCAGCGATGAACCCCTGCCGCTGCGGCTATCTGGGAGACGCCGCGCGCGCCTGCAGCAAAGCGCCGCGCTGCGGTAGCGACTATCAGGATCGCCTCAGCGGCCCCCTGCTCGACCGGATTGATTTGCATGTGGATGTCCCGGCTGTCGAAACCCTTGCGATGCTTACCCCGGCAGCGGCGGAATCCAGCGCCAGCGTCCGCGCACGCGTGGCCGTTGCCCGCACTCGCCAGCAAGCACGTTTCGCAGCGATGGGCATTGACGCACGCACCAATGCAGAAGTCAGCGGCGAGGCCCTGCAACAAATGGTGCCGCTTGATACCGATGCCCACGCGCTGATCGAAGATGCCACCAAACGCCTCCACCTCTCGATGCGCGGCCTCACCCGTGTCCTGCGCGTCGCACGCACCATCGCCGACCTCGAAAGCAGCACCGAAATCACCCGCCTGCATTTGGCAGAAGCCCTGAGTTACCGTCCGCAGGCCGTGGGAAAAATGGCCGCCGCATAAGCACCGCTAGAATCGTTCTGTCGCCGCCCCGCGTTTCGCGCGCGCCGCATGAAAACGCACCGGATCAAACGCTTCCCCTTTGGGGTGATGGTTTGCCTGATCCTGCACCATTCTTTCAAATACAGGCTTCGCGTTATAATATTCGCAGGTAGCCAGCAACGCCTCCAGCACTGCTGTAAGCCGCCCCGGATACGGCGTATCACGAGGGGACATTAAATTGGTTGCGACGGCTTCGATCGACTTCCACTCCGCAGGTGTCAGCTTAATCAGATCATACGGAGCATCGAGGATATCCTCTCCCTGATAACCAAATTCCGGGTTCTGATCGGGCTCATGGTCACGCGTAGCATAGGCCTTACAGAAATCACGCTGCTGCTGATAAGAACCCAGCTCGGCACGCTTCGCACGGAAACAATCAATCTTTTCGCGCAGGTATACACCCGCTGCAAAATTCACCGCCCAATTGCGTTCACTGGCGGTATCCACCGCATGCGCCTGATACGCTTTACTCATCGTTTTATAATAAGCAATTCGCTCCTCTTTCGCATCGAAGTATACTTGCATTTGGTCAAAAGGAACTTTCACAATCCCCATTCCCGTCAAGAGGCCAAAATCAAATGGAATACCGAATTGTTCTTGCTGGGGGGTATGCGCAACCCGGCCAAATATATGCGCAATTTCATGAATAGGGGCAGGTTGCCCTCGAAACGGATCCTCGATCTGCTTCGCATTCAAAGATAAGGATTTTCCATTCCATGGATACTCAAAAAATGGTCGGTTCCCTTTCCGCCGCATCGCTTCAATAGCATCGCGCACAGTGGGTGCTTCAAGCTGCGCCATCTCCGCATCAATTTCATCATAATAACGCCCTGTGACCAGCGTTGCATCCTGTACCGCTACCGTCGTGTACGGGGCCTTCACCCCCGGCTCGCGAATGACCTCTGACCGCGGATCACGCATGATTTTCCTCGCCGCGATCGATTTGTGTTTTCCACCGCGCAGACTGCTGTTTTGCATCGCTGAATGGCGATGGCACCCTATCATAATAGGGCCCGGCATGCCGCAAGACTGCTACTTGTTGATCGCATTCCATCCGACCATTTTAACCGGAAATAGCGTTCAATACGGTGAAGATTCGATGACATTCCACTCGCGTGCATACCGCCGCCGTGGATAACTCTGTGAATTCCATGTGAACACGTGGATAGCCATCATTACACTTTTGATATTAGAGATTTATTTGAAGGTTATTATCCCCTGATATTTCCCGATTGACGGGCGGTGATAAGCGATTACGGTCAGCGTCCCGGAAGATACTGGGGATCCTGCCCACCGGGCAAAAACGCATCAGGGTGATGTATTTTTGCCTACTATATATTGTGGGTTGAATTCTCAGGTATTTTTTTACAACCCAACCAGAAAGCAACAGCTGAAATAAAAATAACATGCTGTAATTTGTTGAATTTATAATTATCAATTTAAAAACATGCCTTGTGAATAAATTTTCGGTCTAGACAGGGAGAACACAAGATGTAGTATCCCAAGACCGAGATTGATTTTTAGGAATGCAGTCGCGGAAAACGCAGAGAAAAAAGTAACGCGAGGCCGAAGCCTCGAATGAAAAAGGGATGTGAGACATGGGTGCCAGCGCAATTACCGTCGATTATAGCCGCGATAAATACCTGACCGATTTTGGCCGGGCGACGCTGGACGATCGCTACCTTCTGCCGGATGAAAAATATCAGGATCTGTTCGCACGGGTTGCCAGCCACTATGCGGATGATGCCGACCATGCCACCCGCATTTATGATTACATCAGCCGCATGTGGTTTATGCCGGCGACGCCAATCCTCTCCAACGGCGGCACCACCCGCGGACTTCCTATTTCCTGCTTCCTGAACGAAACTGAGGATTCGCTGCAAGGCATCGTTGACCTTTGGAACGAAAACGTCTGGCTCGCTTCACGCGGCGGGGGAATTGGTTCCTATTGGGGCAACCTGCGTGCACTGGGCGAAAAAGTCGGTCGCAACGGTAAAACTTCGGGCGTAATCCCATTCATTCGCGTGCAGGATTCCCTGACACTGGCCATCTCGCAAGGCTCGCTGCGCCGCGGCTCGTCGGCCTGCTACCTCGATATTTCGCACCCCGAGATTGAAGAATTCATCGATATGCGTCGCCCAACCGGCGGCGATACCAACCGCAAAGCACTCAACCTGCATCACGGCGTCACCGTCACCGATGCCTTCATGGAAGCCGTCGAGAAAGATGAGAAGTGGGATCTGCTCTCCCCAAAAGACAAACACGTGGTAGAAACCGTCAGCGCGCGCGACCTCTGGGCGAAACTGCTCACCACCCGGATCGAAACCGGCGAGCCATACGTGCTGTTCATCGACACCGTCAACAAGGCAATTCCTGAGCACCACAAACAAGTTGGCCTCACGGTGAAGATGAGCAATCTTTGCTCCGAGATCACCCTGCCAACCGGGCATGACCATCTGGGTGGCAACCGCACGGCTGTATGCTGCCTCAGCTCACTGAACCTGGAATATTACGATGAATGGAAGTCACACCCAACCCTCGTCGAAGACATCATGCGCTTCCTCGACAACGTGCTGGAAGACTTCATCAACACCGCACCAACCAGCATGGAGCGTGCAAAATATTCCGCCATGCGCGAGCGTTCCGTCGGCCTCGGCGTAATGGGCTTCCACTCCTACCTGCAAAGCAAGATGATTCCATTTGAATCCGTCATGGCCAAGGTCTGGAACAAAAAAATATTCGCGCATATCCGTGAGCAGGCCGATGCTGCATCGGTCAAGCTGGCGCATGAGCGCGGTGCCTGCCTTGATGCGGCAGATGTCGGCGTGATGGAGCGCTTCTCCAATAAAATGGCGATTGCGCCAACGGCATCGATTTCCATCATCACCGGCAACGCGTCGCCGGGGATCGAGCCTTACGCAGCCAACGCCTTCACGCAGAAGACCCTCTCGGGTAGCTTCGTGGTGCGCAACAAATACCTCAAACAATTACTGGCTGAGAAAGGGAAAGACACCGACGAAGTCTGGTCGCTTATCACCACGCATGAGGGTTCAGTACAGCATCTCGATTTCCTCGACGAGAACGAGAAGCTGGTATTCAAAACCGCCTACGAAATGGATCAACGCTGGGTAATCGAACATTCCGGTGACCGTGCTCCATTCGTCTGCCAGGCGCAGTCGATTAACCTCTTCCTCCCCGCTAACATCCATAAGCGCGACCTGCATGCGCTGCATTATATGGCGTGGAAGAAGGGTGTAAAATCGCTCTATTACTGCCGCTCTGCATCGCTGCAGCGCTCCGACAAAGTCAGCAACAAAATTCCGGAAATCCAACTGGAAATGTCGCTGAAGGCCAAACAAGATACGACCTACGAAGAATGCCTCTCCTGCCAGTAACCCGCTTGCTGGCCATCGGAAGCGCCATCCTGCTGGGGATCGCCTCCCCGGCAGCGGCGCGCACGGAAGTGCGCGGCATCATCGACCTGCTGCGCGATCAGGAGGTGATTGATGCTGGCGCACGTTTTGTCGATCAGGCAAAAGCGTCGGTCGTGTATGTGAAATGCGCACAAACATGGGGGATTACCAAAACACAGCAAGCCTACCAGAAAGATATGTTTGCGCGGGCCACCAAGGCGTATGCCGATGCGTTCTACAACGCCTATATCCGGCGAACCGGCATCCCGCCCGCACAAAAAGTCATTGATTATTACGCGCAGTATATCGAGAATACGCAGCAGGAAGCAGTCAATACCACCTACATGCATCTGCAGGCCAAACGCGGATGCCAGGCAGGTCCAATCAGCGTTCTGTTCAAGAACACCGAACAACAGCACCGACAAGAAGTGCTGGAGGCAGAGAAAGAAAAGCATAAACCACGCCGTTACGATCCCTGGACTCCTCCAGATCCCATTTAACCCACGGAGCTACCCATGTCCCTACTTGATGCAAAACCAATCTATAAACCTTTCGCCTATCCGTGGGCGTATGAAGCATGGCTGATGCAACAGCGCATTCACTGGCTGCCCGAGGAAGTGCCGCTGGCCGATGATGTGCGCGACTGGAAAAAGAACCTCGCCCCCGCCGAGAAAAATCTGCTGACGCAAATTTTCCGCTTCTTTACGCAGGCCGATATCGAGGTCAACAACTGCTACATGAAGCATTATTCGCAGATTTTCAAACCGACGGAAGTGCAGATGATGCTCTCCTCGTTCTCGAACATGGAGACGATTCACATCGCCGCCTACTCGCACCTGCTCGATACGATCGGCATGCCGGAAACCGAGTACCAAGCCTTCATGAAATACAAGGAAATGAAGGATAAGTATGACTATATGCAGCAGTTTGGCACCTCAACCAAAGAAGACATCGCGCTGACCATGGCCGTCTTCGGTGCCTTCACCGAGGGGCTGCAGCTGTTTGCTTCCTTTGCCATCCTGCTGAACTTCCCACGCTGGGGAAAAATGAAAGGCATGGGCCAGATCGTTACCTGGAGCGCGCGCGATGAAACACTGCACACGCAATCCATCATCCGCCTGTTCAAGACCTTCTGCGAGGAAAATCCGGAAGTATGGACCGACGAGCTGCGCTCGAAGCTCTACGTCGCGTGCAACACCATCGTCACACACGAAGATGCCTTCATCGACCTCGCCTTTGGCGTCGGCGAAGTACAGGGGCTCGCGCCGAATGATGTCAAAAGCTACATCCGCTTCATCGCCGATCGTCGTCTGAGCCAGCTTGGCCTTCAGCCGATGTACCAGATCGAGAAAAACCCACTGCCGTGGCTCGATGACATGCTCAACGGCGTCGAGCACACCAACTTCTTTGAAAACCGCGTCACTGAATATGCGAAAGCAGCAACCCAGGGTACGTGGGACGATGCCTTCGCACTGCATCTAAGCGAAAAAGAAGAAGAAGTCGCCTAAGCAGTAAGGTCAAGTGGAAGGGGGTCGTTGCCCCCTTCGTCTTGCCGAGCGTTATTGCATCGAACGCCGATCGCGCGGCGGTAGGAACTCTTCTTCCAGCTCGCCTTTATAGGCACGCGGCTGGCGTGGGAGCAGTGTATGGCTAAACAGGCTACCCTGTGGCTGTAGCGTTGAAAAACGGCGGGTTTCAAGTGAGTGCTGCATAGAAGTCCTCCTCTTGTGATAAGTTCAGTATGCGCGGCAAAACTTAACGAATAGTTACTATCCACAGGAAAGTTTCGCGCGGCAGGTGCGGATCATTTTCCGCGCGCCGTCATACGATTCATCCGCTAATCTCATGCAATGGAACGTACCAACACCCTAACACTCGCGGCTGGCAGTAATGCCTTTGGCGATGGCGCCCACCCCACCACGGCAGGGGTCATGGCAGCGCTCGAAGCTATTGACCCATCTGTCTGGCGCCCTCGCATCGCCTGCGATATTGGCTGCGGCTCTGGCATCCTGGCTTTTGCCATGCTCGCCCTGTTCGGCTGCCCGGTCATCGCCACGGATATTTCCAGCGAAGCCGTGGCCATCACCACCCGCAATGCTGCAGAAAATAAAATCGCTACCTGCACCTATGCCGAAGCGGGGGCCCCTTGCTCTATCCCGCCGCACACCCTGCTCGCCCTACAAGCAGATGGGTTTAACCACCCTGCCCTGCAAGCCGCCGCACCGTTCGACCTGATCGTCATGAATATCCTCGCAGACCCGCTGTTACGCTTAGCCACCGCCGCGAACACCCATCTGGCAGCCGATGGTGTGCTAATCCTCAGCGGCATCCTTCAGTGGCAAGAGCCACAAATACAGCAGGCATATCAATCGCTTGGCCTTGAGCTAACCTCGCGCCTTACCCTCGGTGACTGGGTAACGCTGACATGGCAAAAACCAAGTTAAACAAGCAACTTAGCCAATCGTCATCGAATCTTCACACTCATGGGCCGCAAAGATTCGTAGACTAGGGGCTGGAGTTTTTATGCCTCAGTCTAAACAGAAGGGTTCGTTGATTGCCGACGTCGAAGAACGCGCCCTAAAAGCGCGCTCGACGCAAACGAAGTTCAAGCAGCAGGTCTTCCTCGGAATGGGCGGCGCAATGGTCTTTGGACTGGTCGCCTCGATCGGTGGCAAGCTGCTGGGAATGTTGGGCACAGGCGTAAGCGCAGCCCCCCTGCTCGGCCTGATAGGCATTGCCGCACTTGGCCTTGGTTGTATCTATATCGGCAGCCGTTTTATGGCCGACGCGATATCCTTCGATCAGGACATGCAAGCACGCAAAATTGAAATCGCCCGGGCCAAACATCAGGAAGTGGATCTCACACCCGAGATCGAGGCCAACGCCCCCACCTCTATGCCTCTCGGCCTGCAATCTGCACAGCCCGATCGCACCGCCAGCACAACTCCGGATACCGCAATCCAGCATGCTGCGCTGCAAGGGCGTGTCTCTGCACCGCAATTGGCCGAATCCCGCGCATAGCATTGTTCAACTTCATTGAATTGTCACACAACTGCATTGCAGGCTGAGGTAGAGTAGAGGTTCAGGAGAGTATCACCCGCTATGGCAACAAGCATCGATTCTAAAAAGCGCGAAGACCCAACCGTGCACGCCGCACGGATGCAGGAAGCAGCCATCACTGCTGCGTCGCCCTCCGCGCTCGATCTTGCAAGTGATCTCCCTACCCAACCCGCACCCGGCGTTAATCCCGATGATTTTGTGCGCGCGAACCGGATTCATGTCAAAGACGGCTCGCTCTTCATCGACCCCTATCTGGTACTGCACCCGCACGAGCTTGCCCCCACGAAAGAGGCGGAAACAAAATTACGGCAAAAACTGCAACTGACCTACAGCATCAACAACCCCTCTTTCTTTGAATCGTCTGAGCGCACCACCATTGCGCTGAATCTGGGACAGATCATCCCGACATCCCTCGGGGCACGACGCTCCAAAATGCTCGAAGACATCACCACGCTGAACCGCGAAATTGATACCGGACACGGTAGCGAGCCAGAGCAAGAGCTTGCAAAAAAGCGTGCACCCTTTGCCGCTATTGTGCGCGATGTGATGGAACATCCCGCCGCCGATCCGGTCGGGGTGGATGTCTTAAAAAACAGCCTTGCCGTCTACCTGCTCCTCCGCGAAAAACTCACGCAAAACGGCTACCTCAAAGGCCTGTCTGAGTATGTAAAACATACGTCTTCACCTGATCAGGTGCTGGCCGACCTTGCCGATAACGTTGGTGCAACCCCTATGCAAATCCGTGAAGCGGCGCTGCAAGGCGGCGTTGACGGCATCGGTAAATTGCTGGGTCTTGACCCAAAATACATCAGCGATGTGAAGGAACTCACACGCTATGCCGCCACGCAGGATTTCAGCTACAACCTGATTGAGCACTGGCATCTTGGCCGCCAATTGCAGGGGCTGAAAGCACCGATGGAGGAAAAAATCCTCACCGGGATCGACGCACGCATCACCGCCAAAATAAGTGAATATCGTGACCGCATTCGCCATCGGTTTGAGGTACCAGAGCCCGTCAAAGCGCAAGAAGAACAAGTTGCGGCCAACCTCAACCTGGTCGAGCCTATCCAGCGCGAAGTCATGTACCGTCTGGGCTACGAGGTCTGCTATTCCCCCGATTTCACTGCCGATGACATTGCCTTTTTCCGCTCCATCAACGGACTGCACCGCAAAGCGGCCAATGACCTGCGCGATATACGCGGCACTTACCGCATCTATTTTGCAGGCCGTGGCGATCTGGAAAGCTCACAGCGCACGTTGGTGCACGAAGTAGCACACAACCTGTGGCCCGAGCAGTTCACTGCCGCCGATACACAACAGATTGATGCTTTGGCAACTGCCGACCAGCAGCGCTTTACACATTTCCAGCAGATGATGGAGACGCATTACGCTGAGTTTGAGAAGCTCTTCAACGCCTATAAGGCCGGTACGCCGCAGCAGCGACTCGCCATCACCGACGTGACAAATGAGCGCTTCGCCGCCTATGGTTTTCAGGCAGAAGGCCTGTTCCCCTACCTGCGTGAGGCGAATGATTTCCGCACGGCCGTACGCCACGCATTCGACACCTTGTCGATTGAGGGCGCCCGCTACAACCATAGTGGCTACGACACGCCGCAAGAGCGCTTCCGTGAGGTGATTTCGCGCTTCGCCGAGCTAAAGCAAGTGAAGTATCGCGGGGAGCCCGAATTCCTGAACTTCTTAAGCCCCGGCCTCAATCAGGTGTGGGAACAACATTATATTCCCCATCTGGGACGCGTGAATGAAATGCTGAAAAATGGTCAGGTAACACCCGCCCATCGAGACAGCGCTACCCAGAAGGATACTGCCCCAAACCCGAAAGTGGAAGAACGCCCCACCGAACCGGGCCCACTATCCACCACCGCTCATGCCTCTCTGACCAACGATGCAGCGCCGGGCTCTACCATTCACACGCAAGGGCTCACCCGCGATACGGCGGCAGCACAGCTGGCACTTAAAAATATGGGTATCGGCAGCATCGGCTAGCGTGCGATAGGCATCGGCCGCCTCACACCTTCATTGGCATCACAATCAGATTCTGCCCTTTATTGTGCAGCTTCTTCTGCAGCATATAAGCCGTCTGGTTATGCAGGAGCTGGGTAAGCATATTGTCGTTTTCAAACACCAGTTTTGCGGCAAAGAAAACGGCATGCGGGAAGTCCGCCGAGATCCGCTCCGTCAGGTTGCTGACGGTGCTGATCACATCGGTGCCATAGTCATGGTAATAGGTTGCCGGCAGCTTGCGAGCCGTGCAGAAATCAACATAGTTCTTCAGCATTTGCTTGGTATCCCGGCGCAGCGCATGCCAACGGGATTCATCGCCGAATTCCTCTGTATCAATTTCACCTACACTGGCAAAAATGAAGTTTTTAAAGACACCGGGGAAGAGGCGCTGAACCCACAAGAAGGTGTGGATCCCCGTCGCGGGCGAATCCCCCACCAGGAACACCGCCGTTTGCTCACGCGGGTCCATGCGAGGTTTTTCTCC
>JAUIBB010000019.1 GCA_030427685.1 Alphaproteobacteria bacterium | reverse complement strand
CATCGAAGCGGGTTGCGATGCGCGCTTTCATTTCGATGTCACGCGTTGTGATTGGTTTGATGTAACGCACGGAACCACCAAACTCATGGCGCTCCCAGTCATTACGTGCACCGAACACCTGTGCATCAACCACGGACTTCAAACTACTTTCAATAAACGGCACCATAATTCCTCCATGCCTTTAGGCTGACGGTAGCGCAAAAAAGTAAAGATTTCGTTAAATCAGCAGCACTATTCCCAAGGGGGTGCTGCACTTCCCTTTGACGGCAAGGACTTAGCATGGCAGAACAAACGCGCTGGGGGCGTAGCTCAGCGGTTAGAGCAGGGCGCTCATAACGCCTTGGTCGGGGGTTCAAATCCCTCCGCCCCCACCACATCTTCAGATAATTTTCGATAGATTATAGCGCGGTCTGTGCCTCTGGGACGGCGGCAAGCGTTGCCTCTCTTTGTGCTGTCTGTTTTTGGATTACAGAGCCGGGATGTTCGGGCATCGCACGCGGGCTTGTCGTAACCTGTCCTTCTGTCAGCATATCCGCAGCAACATTCGGGATTTGCTCTTCCTGTGCCTCTTTCGATTCTTTGCCATTCGCGCGTGCTTTTGCCGATGCGCGGGCGATGACGTTCCAGATAATCAGTGCGGCCGAGGCAGCGAAAACATCAAGCGCCACCATGCGCCCAAGGCGGTAGCCACGATGGGCGGCCTGTGTTTCGGTCAACGCTTGCGTCATTGGTGTAGCGGCGATCTCTTTTCCGGTTTTACTGAGGCCTGCGAACCAGCGCCCCACACGCTCTTCATAGAGGTCGATCTTATAGTGGGCGCTGGCCTGTCCTGTCACCGTGTCGGTTACCAGCTTCTTGCTTTTGCCCAACAGCGCATAGCCGCCGACAAACGAGCTCCAGACAATCACCGCCCCCGCGAGGCGGCCCTTAATGACATCCCCCCAGGTTTGCTTCGGCGTATCCTTGAGGCGCTCGTGCCCGGCCTCGACTTCTTCCGGCGTGCCGTGCGTGCGGTTGTACCAGGTGACGATTTTTTCTTTGTTGTTCTCGAACGCCTTGAGCGCCGGGGCAAACACGTTGCCACCCCACATGGTGAGCATCATGCTGGATGCTGCACCACCCACAAGCTTGGAGAAGTCACCCCCTTTGCCAAGGCGTAGCGTCTCCATGAAAAAATGATTTACCCCACCTTGAAATTTTTTAAGCACATTCGGAATGCCAAAATAGCTGTCACGCCCAAACTTGGGGTGGGCGATATAGGCAATCGCCGCCGAGGCTGCGATAATAAAAGCATCCGCCGTAATGAACTGAAGCCGGTTGTAAAAACGCTCGCCGCTGGTCTGGGGAGGGGTTGATGCAGGCGTGATAGAGCGCACGTCACCCCGAGAGGGTGTCGGCGCTGTCGCCCCGGGGGCGACCAACTCCTGCGGAAAATCCTGCATAGGCTACTGATTTCCTAACCGTTAATAAGTCAGTATACCATGCACAGAGGCTTGAAATGTGAAGGTTTTGTGAAATAGGGCTAGATAGCGCCCACGTTTTGAGATATGGAGTTAGGGAAGATAAATAACCAATTATTACAGTTGGTTAATTTGCCCCGCCGGGCAGCTTTGCGAAAGGGATCCATATGCCACCGAAACCCGCCTGGGACCAATACGGCGAATACCTTGCCATCGACAGCATTCTCAACGCCCAACACCCACAGAGCATGGTGGGTGGCAGTGCTGTCCATGATGAAATGCTGTTTATCCAGTTCCACCAGATTTACGAGCTGTGGTTCAAGCAAATCCTCTTCGAGCTGGACGATGTACTCCCCCGACTTGGTGCCGATACGGTCAGCGAGTCGGATATGCAGCCTATTCTTACCTATCTCGGGCGCATCGTGGAGATCCTCAAGCAGATGGAGAGCATGATCGACGTGCTGGAGACCATGCCGCCGCAAAGCTTCATCGACTTCCGCGAATATCTCGGTACCGCCTCGGGCTTCCAGAGCGCACAGTTCCGCCTTATCGAGACCCGGTTGGGGCTTGAGCGTAAGACCCGCCTTTGTGTCTTCCAT
Organism: Alphaproteobacteria bacterium; assembly: GCA_030427685.1. Classification (GTDB taxonomy): domain Bacteria; phylum Pseudomonadota; class Alphaproteobacteria; order Rickettsiales; family UBA3002; genus QFOX01. The sequence continues at coordinate 17,378 of JAUIBB010000019.1, read as the reverse complement.
GGCCAGTTCGATGATAACCTGAAAGACAGCACCAAAGCCGCCATCAAGGATGCTGAGAAACAGCCCACCCTCTTCGCTGCTCTTGATCGCTGGTTGGCGCGCACACCTTTTGTGCATCTCCATAGCTATACCTTCGCCAATGACTACCGCATGGCGGTGTATGATATGTTCGCTGAACGCATCAATATTGCGCGTACGAAACTCTCTGGCGAAGCACTCGCCGCCGAATTAGAGGCCATCGAAAAGGGCAAGCAGAAGTTCGAGGGAATTTTTGACGAAGAACTGCACGCCCAAGCAGTGAAGGACGGGCACTGGCGGCTTTCGTGGAAAGCGCTACAAGCGGCACTGTTCATCACCATCTACCGTGATACACCAATTCTACAAGCCCCCTATGCACTGCTGACGCAGGTGATGAATATCGACGCCCTGCTGGCACGCTGGCGCTTACGCCATGCGCTGATGGTACAACGGATGGTAGGGATGAGCCTTGGCACTGGCGGCTCATCGGGCTATGAATACCTGATGGCTACGGTGACATCGCACCGCATCTTTACAGATTTCTTTGCGCTCTCAACCTACCTTATTCCCTCGCGTGCGCTACCGCCCTTACCCGACGACATTCGCCGTGAAATGAATTACACCTACACCACGCATCGCTAGCCGCTGGCACGCGCTGCGCATATGACAGGATAGGACAGGCTATATGGACATTAACCTCACCGGAAAAAACGCCTTCGTCTGCGGCGCGAGCCGTGGCATTGGCCGCGCCGTGGCGCGCGAGCTCGCCAGCCTCGGCGCAAACGTCACGATTGTGGCGCGTAACGAAGACGGGCTGAACGCCGTGCTCGACACGCTTGATACCGGCAAAGGCCAACGCCATTACGCGCTCGCGGCAGACTTTGCCGACCCCTCCGCCCTCAAAATGCGTATTGAGGCACATGTGCTGCAGCACGGGCCGTTTCATATCCTGCTCAACAACACGGGCGGCCCGGCGGCTGGCCCTGTCGCAGGCGCGACGCTGGAGCAGTTCGAGCGCACCTTCGCGCAGCATTTATTGTGCAACCATGTCCTCGTGCAGGCCCTGCTGCCGGGCATGAAGGAGGCGGGTTATGGCCGCATCGTCAACATTATCTCGACCTCGGTGAAGCAACCGATTGCAGGCCTCGGCGTCAGCAACACCATCCGCGCCGCTGTTGCGAACTGGAGCAAAACGCTGGCCGGTGAAGTCGCCAAATTCGGCATCACCGTCAACAACGTGCTGCCGGGTGCAACCGATACCGACCGCATGGCGGAAATCATCACCGGCAAAGCCACCAAGCAAGGCAAGTCCGAGGCCGATGTCACCGCTGCCGAGATCGCCCACATCCCCGCTGGCCGCTTCGGCAAGCCGGAAGAACTCGCCGCCGCCGTCGCCTTCCTCGCCAGCCCCGCCGCCGCCTACATCACCGGCATCAACCTGCCTGTTGACGGAGGCCGCACCGGATGCCTGTAACCATCCAGAACTTCATCGATGGCGCACTCACCGCTCCCCAAAGCGGCGCGTATTTCGATACGGATGAACCCGCCACCGGCAAGCCTTATGCACGGGTACCTGACTCCGACGCGGCAGACCTCGACCTCGCCGTCGCCGCCGCCCAGCGCGCCTTCCCTGCATGGAAAGCCACCCCAGCCAAGGAGCGCGGCGCGCTGCTTATCAAGCTCGCCGAACTCATCGAACAAAAGAAAGAAGCCTTCGCGCAGGCCGAATCCGTCGATAACGGCAAGCCGCTCTACCTTTCGCGCGATGTCGATATCTTCCGCGCCATCGCCAACCTGCGTAATTTCGGCAGTGCGGATCTCGACGCGCTGAACCAGACGTTTGAGAAAGACACTTCCAGCAGCTACACCCTGCGCCAGCCCATCGGCGTGGTGTCGATCATCTCCCCATGGAACCTGCCGCTGCTGCTGTTTACATGGAAACTCGCCCCGGCGCTGATGGCCGGCAACTGCGTCATCGCCAAGCCGAGCGAAATCACGCCGATGACTGCCTATATGCTCAGCGAACTGCTCAACGAAGCAGGCTTCCCGCCCGGCGTGGTCAACGTGCTGCACGGCAAGGGTGCCAGCATCGGCAACGCCATTACCGCCCATCCGCATATCAAGGCGATCTCCTTCACCGGTGGCACGCCGACGGGCCTTGCGATCTATCAGGGCGCGGCAAAGCAGCTCAAAAAAGTCTCGCTCGAACTCGGCGGTAAAAACCCCACCCTCGTCTTCGCCGATGCGGATTTTGACAAGGCCGTTGCAGGCGTGGTTGCCAGCGCCTTCACCAACCAAGGCCAAGTCTGCCTGTGCAGCGAGCGCATCCTCATCGAGGCCTCGATCTACGAAAAATTCAAAACCGCGATGGTCGAAAAAGCGCGGCAGATCACCATCGGCGACCCGCTGGTCGAAGGCACCCAACACGGCGCCACCGTCAGCAAAGCGCATATGGAGAAAATCCTCTCCTACTTCGACCTCGCCGTTGAAGAGGGCGGCACATTGCTGCTCGGCGGCAAGCGCCGCATCGTCGAGGGCCGCTGCAAAGACGGCTATTTCGTCGAGCCGACCATCTTCGAGAACCTCGCCCCCACCTGCCGCATCAATCAGGAAGAAGTATTCGGCCCCCTCGCCGTGCTGATTCCGTTTGCGGACGAAGCCGAGGCCATCGCCATCGCCAACGGCACGCCGTTCGGCCTCTCCGCCAGCGTGTTCACCGGCAGTGCAGAACGCGGCACACGCGTGGCCGCCGCGATTGATAGTGGCATCGTCTGGATCAATTGCTGGAACGTGCGCGACCTCGACACCCCCTTCGGCGGCATGAAACACTCCGGCATCGGCCGCGAAGGCAAACAACGCGCGCTCGAATTCTTTACGGAAGAGAAAACGGTAACGAAGTTGAAATAAATATCCCCTCCCCCAGAGGGGGAGGGCTAGGGAGGGGGCGCCTACGGCACATCGCCCAGTAAGTGCCGCGGAAGCCCCCCTCCTAACCTCCCCCCTCTGGGGGGAGGAACAGAAAGGAACGTAGTATGACAAACGAAACCCACAACTCCACCACCGCGCCTGAGCCGGTAGGCCACTACCCACACGCACGACGCGTTGGCAATTTGTTGTTTCTCTCCGGCGTCGGCCCACGCAAAAAGGGCACGAAAGAAATCCCCGGCGTCACGCTGGATGCTGAGGGTAATATTGCGGCGTATGACATTGAATCCCAGTGCCGCAGTGTATTCGACAATGTGCGCGATATTCTGCAATCGAGTGGCGCAGCGTGGGAAGATTTGGTGGATGTCACCGTCTATCTCACCAACATGAAAGACGATTTCAAAACCTATAACCGCCTGTGGGCTGAGTATTTCGCCGTCAACCCGCCCTGTCGTACCACGCTGGAGATCAACTGCCTGCCGACGCCGATCGCCATCGAACTCAAATGCATCGCCGCGCTGAAGGAGTAAGCCATGCTACCCCCATTCAACCTGCAACAATGGATCGACGATAACCGCGACCGCCTGAAGCCACCCGTCTGCAACAAGCAGGTGTACGAGATGGGCGATTTCATCATCATGGCCATCGGCGGTCCCAACAACCGCAAGGATTACCACGACGATGCTGGCGAAGAATTCTTCTACCAGCTCCACGGCGACATGGTGCTGAAGATTATGGAAAACGGCACCCCACGCGATATCCCCATCCGCGAAGGAGAGGTGTTCCTGCTGCCCGGCCACATCCACCACTCGCCGCAGCGTTTTGCGGATACGGTCGGCCTCGTCATCGAGCGCAAACGCGCCGAGGGCGAGCTGGACGGCTTCCTCTGGTACTGCGAAAAATGTAATACCAAGCTGCATGAAAAATACCTGCCGCTGAAAGACATTGAGAAAGACCTACCCGTCGTGTTCGACCAGTATTGGTCAAACACCGATGCGCGCACCTGCAAAAGCTGCGGCCATGTAATGGAGAAACCGCCAGCAGCATGACAGCGCACAATCACAGTGAAAAATGGGACGTCCACACCCACACCACCCTCGCCCCGGATACGTTCAGCGCGCTGGCGAAGTTCGACCGCTATGCCGACTTTATCCGCATCCGCGCGCATGCCACCAAGCCCTGCTGCGCCGAGATGGTGAATGCGAAGGGCGAGGTGCAGCGCGTCATCGACCACAACGCCTATGACGGCGGTGCGCGCGTCGCGGAGTGCGACATCCACGGCGTCACCTGCCAGGTGCTCTCCCCCACGCCGATGATGATCCCCGATTACGTCGATCACGCCGCCGACGCCGCCGAAATCTGCCGCATCCTCAACGATGGCAACGCGGCGATTGTGGCGCAGCACCCCACCCGCTTTACCGCACTCGGTGCGCTGCCGATGCGCCACCCGGCAGAGGCGATCCGCGAGCTGGAGCGCCTGAAAACCCTCGGCATGCGCGGTATCGAGATCAACTCCAACATCGACGGCACAGACCTCGACGCGCCGCAGTTCTTCCCCATCTTCGAGGCTGCCGCCGCGCTCAATATGGCCGTCTTCCTCCACCCATGGAGCGGCTTCATGTCGCCGACAGAAGAACGCCTCAAGCGCCGCATGAATGCGAATTACAACTGGCGGCCATGGCTCGTTGCGATGGGGATGGAAACCGCGCTCGCCTTCGACGCGCTGCGCAGCGGCGGTGTCCACGAGCGCCTGCCACACCTGCGCGTGATGTACGCCCATGGCGGCGGCATGTTCCCCACCTTACTGGGCCGCCTCGAACACGGCGCGTACTGCCGCCCGGACCTGTTCACCAACGCTTCGCCGCTCGATGCCTACCAGACCGTGCAGCAGTGCGGCATCTATGCCGACACGCTGACGCACGACCCGTTCGTGCTGCAACTGCTCATCGACACGCTGGGCGTGAACCGCATCGCCATGGGGTCGGATTACCCCTACCCGCTGGGCGAACTCGATGTGATCGGCGACAAACAGATCTACCCCGGCGCAATGGTCGAGCACCTGCCGGAATCCGCCGCCGGAATGGATGCCGCATGGCAAAAATTCCACTGGCTCCCGCGCAGCAATGCAGATGGCGCGCGCATGCTCCCCATCCTCACCGCCGCACAAAAACAGCGCATGCTGGCAGGCACCGCAAGAGAGTGGCTCGCATGGAACTAACCGCCACCATCGGCCAGCAGCGTTATGCGGTGAAGCTCGCGCAGCCGCACGATCTCTCTATCGCCATCCGTTTCGATGGCGCACAGCTTTCCGTCTTCGGCAGCCCGCCGGCAACGGCACAGGCCATGGAAGCCGGCGCATTCGTCGGCGATGTCGCGCGCGGTGGCAGCTGCAACTGCGCTATCTACCATCTCTGCCCGCACACCAACGGTACGCATACGGAATGCGTCGGCCATATCACCGCCGCGCCGATCCATATTACAGATATTCTGGACGGCAGCCTGTTCGCCGCGACGCTTGTCACCATCACCCCCACCGCCCTGAAAGACAGCGGCGAGCGGTATGATGCACTCTCGGCTCCCGACGATCTCGTCATCACCCGCGCTGCACTGGCACAGGCGCTTCAAGGCATCGCGCCGGAGTTTCTCGCCGCGCTGGTGATCCGCACCCTGCCGAACGACGACAGCAAACGCACCTGCGCCTACGAGCACGCGCCCTATTGCACGCACGCCGCCATCGCGTTTTTGCTGCAGCATAACGTGCAGCATTTATTGATCGACACCCCCTCGCTCGACCGGCTGGAGGATGGCGGAAAACTGCTGAACCACCGCCTGTTCTGGAACGTTTCCCCCGGCGAAATCGCCACTACCCACCCCTCGCGCCGCACCGTCACGGAGTTGATTTACGTCAACCCCGCCGTGGCGGACGGCAACTATATGCTTAACCTAGGGATCGCGCCGATGGCGGCAGATGCCGCCCCCAGCCGTCCCCTACTTTACGAGATCACCCGCCTATGACCCAGTACCGCACCGATGAAGCCTTTGCGCTTGAAATGGACAACACGGATGCGCTCGCCCCGTACCGCGCGCAATTCCACATCCCCCAAACAGCGGAGGGCAAGGACACGATCTACCTCTGCGGCAACTCGCTCGGCCTGCAGCCCAAAGCCATCGAAGCCGCGCTGATGCAGGAGCTGACGGACTGGAAGAACCTCGGCGTCGAGGGCCATTTCCACGCCAAGCAACCGTGGATGCCGTACCACGAATTCCTTACGCAGCAACTGGCGACGCTCGTCGGCGCGAAACCGATCGAGGTGGTGGCGATGAATAGCCTCACCGTGAACCTGCATCTGCTGATGGTGTCGTTCTACCGCCCCACACCGACGCGCCACAAAATCGTCATCGAGCGCGGCGCGTTTCCGTCGGACCGGTATGCGGTGGTGTCGCAACTCCATTTCCACGGCTTCGATGAAACCAGCCTGATCGAGCTGACCCCGCGCGAGGGCGAAACCACGCTCCGCACCGAGGACATCGAGGCGCTGATCGCGCGCGAGGGCGACAGCATTGCCCTCATCATGATCGGCGGGGTGAACTATTACACCGGGCAGTTCTTCGACCTCGCACGCATCACCAAAGCGGGCCACGCCAAGGGCTGCGTCGTCGGGTTCGACCTCGCGCACGCCGTCGGTAACGTGCCGCTGAAACTGCATGACTGGGGCGTCGATTTCGCGGCATGGTGCAGCTACAAATACCTCAACTCCGGCCCCGGCAGCCTTGCGGGTGCGTTTGTGCATGAGCGCCATGCGCATAGCGAACTTCCACGCTTCGCCGGTTGGTGGGGGCATGATAAATCCACCCGCTTTAAAATGGGCCCGCAGTTCAAGGCCATGCCGGGCGCGGAAGGCTGGCAACTGTCCAACCCGCCGATTCTCTCGCTCGCGGCGGTCAAAGCCTCGCTCGATATGTTCCACGAAGTCGGCATGGATGCACTGCGCGAAAAGAGCGTGAAGCTCACGGGCTATTTCGAGTTCCTGCTCGACGCACTCAAAAGCGACGCGTTCCACGTCATGACCCCGCGCGACCCTGCCGCACGCGGCTGTCAGCTTTCCATCGTCGTCAAAAAAGACGGCCGCAAAGTGTTCGATGCACTAACAGAAGCGGGAGTGATCTGCGACTGGCGCGAGCCGGACTGCATCCGCATTGCCGCCGTGCCGCTTTATAATTCCTTCCGCGATGTCTATCGCTTTGTCTCGATCTTTAAGGAGCATTTGTCATGAGTGAATCAGTTCAGGTAGTCGGCGGCGGCCTTGTTGGCGCGCTCTCCAGTATCTTTCTTGCCAAGCATGGCCATACGGTATCGTTGTTCGAGCGCCGCCCGGATATGCGGCGTGCGTCTATTTCAGCTGGGCGTTCGATCAACCTTGCCGTCACCGCGCGCGGCTTGAAGGCACTGGAAGAAGTGGGACTGCGTGAAGCGGTAATGAAAATCGCCATCCCAATGAAAGGCCGCATGCTGCACGATATCGAGGGGAACATGACCTTTGTCCCTTATGGTCAGAAGGCGCATGAGGTTATCTACTCCGTTTCGCGCGGAGAGCTGAACAAGCTGCTGCTCACCAAGGCAGAAGCCTACCCGAATGTAACCATCCGTTTCGACCAGCGTTGCACCGCCTATGATGCGAAAACACGGACCCTTAGTTTCCACGATGAGCAGCAGGGGAAAGACCACCAACTTGTTGCGCCGCGCGTGCTTGGGACAGATGGCTCGGCCTCGGTGCTACGCCACGCGCTATCCTTGCATGCGACGGGCTTTGGGCAGACCGAAGACATGCTCGATTACGGGTATAAGGAGCTGGTCATTCCCGCCACAGCCACCGGTGGCTTTGCGATGGAGAAAGAGGCGCTGCACATCTGGCCACGCAAAAACTATATGCTCATCGCCCTGCCAAACATGGATGGCAGCTTTACGGTGACGCTGTTTTACCCGCATAAAGGCGCGGAGAGTTTTGAAACATTGACCACTCCTGAGGCCGTTCAGGCATTCTTTGCACAGCAATTCCCTGATGCGCTGAAGCTGATGCCAGACCTTACAGCAGTGTTTTTTGGAAACCCAACCGGCGCAATGGTAACGGTGAAGTCTTTCCCGTGGCATATTGGCGACCAGCTAATGCTACTGGGCGATGCATCGCATGCGATCGTACCTTTCTTCGGTCAAGGCATGAACTCTGGTTTTGAAGATTGCAGTGCCCTCGGCACCCTGCTCTCAACCCATACGGATGACTGGCAGCAATTGTTTTCGCAGCTGGAAGCCGACCGAAAGCCCAACGCCGATGCGATTGCCGACCTCGCACTCGAGAATTTTGTCGAGATGCGCGACACCGTAGCCGATGCCAAATTCCAGCTCAAAAAGCAGATTGGCTTTGCGCTGGAAGCGCGCTATCCGGGCCGGTTCATTCCACGCTATGCGATGGTAGTGTTTCATCCGGAAATTTCCTATGCACGGGCACAAGCCCTTGGGGTAGAGCAAGACCGCATTCTCAGCGAGTTGGCTGCAGATATCACCGACGTCGCACAGCTAAACTGGGAGCACGCAGAGCAACTGATGGAAGGCTATAGCGGCGCCAAAGCAGCGTGATATTCCTTCCCCTACAGACGAGTGGAGTTAGCGGCTACGTACGAACGTCTTGATCGTATCGATCATATAGCCAATCGCCTCTTCGCCAAGGCCAGGATAGACGCCAAGCCAAAAGCTGTCGTGCATCACCTTGTCGCTGTTGGTCATCTCACCTACCGCACGGTATTCACGGCCAATCATGTAAGGCTGGCGCAATAGGTTGCCACCGAACAGCAGGCGCGTACCGATGCGCTTTTCATTCAGGTGGATGAGCAGCGCATCGCGTGTGAAGGGAGCACCGTCCCGTACCGTTAGGGGAAAGCCGAACCAAGATGGGTCGCTATGTGGTGTTGCCTCAGGCAGAATCAGCACGTCCTCGAGCGCGCGTAATCCTTCTTTCAGCAGCTGAAAATTGCGTTTGCGTGCCGCAATGAATTGCTCCGCCTTATCCATTTGCGAACACCCCACTGCCGCCTGCATGTCGGTGATTTTGAGGTTATAGCCCAAATGCGAGTACGTGTATTTATGATCGAACCCCTGCGGCAGCTCGCCCAACTGCCAGTCGAAGCGCTTACCGCAGGTATTGTCCATCCCCGGTGGGCAGTAACAATCCCGCCCCCAATCGCGGATGGATTCAAGCACGCGTTTGAGAAGGCTGCGGCTGGTAAACACGGCGCCACCCTCGCCCATTGTAATATGGTGTGCCGGGTAAAAGCTAAGCGTCCCGATATTGCCGAAAGTGCCAACCATTTTTCCACGATAGGTTGCCCCTAATGCATCGCAGCAATCCTCGATTACAAAGAGATCATGCTTTTTGGCGAAGGCCATCACCGCATCAAGGTTAAAGGGATTCCCCAGCGTGTGGGCAAGCATGATCGCACGCGTGCGGGGGCTTAGCGCTTCCTCCAGCTTGCTTACATCCATGTTGTAGGTGGGAATATCGACATCCAGAAACACTGGCACAAGCCCATTCATCAGGATAGGATTGATGGTGGTGGGGAATCCCGTTGCGCAGGTGATAACTTCATCGCCGGGCTTGAGGGCTTTGTCTTTCAGCAGGTGGCTGGTGAGCGCGGTCATCGCCAGTAGGTTTGCGCTGGATCCCGAGTTGCAGGTCAGTGCGAATTTAGTGCCGATGAACAATGAAAGCTTCTTCTCAAACGCATCGTTAAAAGGCCCTGTTGTCAGCCAGAAGTCGAGCGCGGATTCCACCAGCGAGCACATATCGTCGGCATCGTAAACACGCCCCGAGACCGGCACCGAGGACTCTCCCTCAACGAAGGGTTTAGGGGCATGCTCGCTATCGGCATAATGCCGGACAAGCTCAAGAATCCTAGTGCGTTTTTCGGCGTCGGTCATGCGGCTACTCCGGCGCAATAGCGGTTGATCTGTGCAAGGCTGTAATGCTGCATATTTTCTCCTGCATAGTACGCACGGTACCACGCCATTGTCTGCTCCAGCGCTTGCGGCAATGTCCATCGCGGATGCCAGCCAAGCTCTCGTGTTGCCTTGCTGGCATCGAGTGTCAGAAGGGTTGCTTCGTGCTGCGCATTGGCTTCGGGCTGGATATAGGGCACAATACCCTTTCCCCATGCGGAGCAAAGATCTGTTGCAACCTGCTCCACCGAAACCTGCCCTGCAGAATCCGGTGCAAAATTCCACGTATCAGGCGTTTGCAGCGCTCCCGACGCACTATGCTCAATGGCCAGCAGGTAGCCAGCGAGCGGCTCTAGTACGTGCTGCCATGGACGGATCGCGTTGGGCCTACGGATGATCGGTGCCTCGCCTTGCGCCAGCGCGCGCACAATATCCGGCACCAGTCGATCGCTGGCCCAATCGCCGCCGCCAATCACATTCCCCGCGCGTGCAGATACCAGTGCACCGAGCGATGGGGTCGCCGCAAAATAGGATTGGCCATAGGCACGCGTTACCAATTCGGCGCAGCCTTTGCTATTGCTGTAAGGGTCGTGCCCACCCATAGGATCGCTCTCGCGGAAGGGCGTGGGCTGCTCGGAGTTCTCGTAGCATTTGTCGCTGGTGACAATTAATGTTGCCTGCGCATGGCCATAACGGCGCACTGCTTCAAGCAGGTGCACAGTGCCCATCACGTTGGTTGCATAAGTTTCAACCGGATGTGCATACGAGTAGCGCACCAGTGGCTGTGCCGCCATGTGGATGACGATGTCTGGCCTGGCGGCACTCACTGCATCCGTCAGTGCCACAGCGTCCCGCACATCCGCAATCTGTGAGGTTATCCGCTGCTCCAGCGCACAAGCGGTGAACATGTTGGGCTCGGTTGGTGGTGCCAGAGCATACCCCGTCACACGCGCACCCAGTTCACTGAGCCATAGGCTCAACCAACTGCCTTTGAAGCCCGTATGCCCCGTCAAAAAAACAGATTTTCCTTGCCAGAATGTCGGCGTCATGCCGCGCTGCTTTCGCTTTTGGGGTCGGCCCAGATTTTCCACGGTGCCGTGCCGGCATCCCATAGCTGCTCAAGATGCTGCTTATCCCGCAATGTATCCATCGGCTGCCAGAAGCCGTTATGCAAAAAGGCCTGCAGCTCACCCTCCTGCGATAATTTTTCCAACGGCTCCCGCTCCCAAAGCGTACTATCTTCAGCAATCCCATCCAGTGCAGCAGGCTCCAATACAAAGAACCCACCATTGATATAGCCGCCTTCACCTTCCGGCTTTTCACGGAAGCTTTTGACTTCTGTGCCCTCAAGATCCAACGCACCAAACCTTGCGGCACGGCGTACACCGCTGATTGTCGCCTTCTTTCCATGCTGCTTGTGGAACGCATAAAGCGCGGCCAGATTAATGTCGCTCACGCCATCCCCGTAAGTCATACAAAACGAGGCATCTGGCTCCAGGTAATGCCGGATCCGACGCAAGCGTCCCCCGGTCTGGCTGGTTGCACCGGTATCGGCAAGGGTCACGCTCCAGTCCTCAGCATATTTGTTGTGTACGGTCACTTTGCCCTGGCCATCAATCGAAATATCGGAGTTGAGCATCGCGTAATTCAGGAAATACTCCTTTATCATCTGCCCTTTGTAGCCAAGGCAGATAATAAAATCGCGCACGCCATAATGGTTATAAGATTTCATGATATGCCAAAGGATGGGCTTCCCCCCCACTTCTACCATGGGCTTTGGACGGCTGCTGGTTTCTTCTGAAAGTCGCGAGCCAAGCCCACCTGCCAGAATCACTGCTTTTACCCCCTGCATGGCATCCCTCTTCTGCATTTGCATATTGGCTAATTCTGGCTTGATTCCGAAGCGATGCAAGCACTATCTGGAAAGAATGCCGCGCGGGAATACATCTCCCCGACCAGCGTATCCATCCGGTCGCCAGTGACACGCCGCCTTATCCTGTGGGCAACCCGCTTAACCCCATTGCAACGGCCAGATTTGATCCCCCCCATCCGCCGTGGATTACCCCGTGCATAACTATACCTAGAGGCTTGCAATCTGGCATCCACTATATACAGTGTGGACTGGTGTCATCCATCCATAGGCGTGCTGGTGTTCAGACGGTCACAAAAAGAAGTCGATGAGGGGTCGCAAAACTGGTACCAAGACAAGTACCAGCATGTGCTGACCCAGCGTAATGTGCTGGCGCTGATTGCTCTCGCTGCACTGATTACCGCGCTATGTGCTGTGTTCGCCGTAATGCGCCTTGCCCCTCTAAAATCAGTCGAGCCGTACCTGCTGCAAGTAGATGAGCGCAACGGCATCACACAGAAAGTTTCGCCCGTTACCCGCAATGAGTATGCGGCGAATGAGGCGATCGACCGCTACTTCACCTCTGCCTATCTGCGGATGCGTGAGAGCTACAACCCAAGCATTCTTCTCTATAATTACAATGCCGTGCGGATCATGAGCGTGGTCGATGTCTTCTATGCCTACCGTCGCTCGATGGATCCGAGCGTTGAGGGCAGCGTCGCCAACCATCTGGGCAATTATGGTCGCCGGGATGTGAAGATCCGCTCGCTTGCCTATCTGGTGAACCCCGTAAACCGCTTCCAGAAAGCAGAGACGGCACAATCGAAAATCATTCAGGCGCGCATCACCACGACCGATGTCATTCCCAACCAGCCGGATGTGACCCAGTACTGGGTTATCACGATTACCTTTGAGTATGCCAACCTCGCACTCAGCGAGGCCGAGCAGTGGATCAACCCGCTGGGCTATCAGGTGACGTCTTATCAAATCCAGCGTGAGGTAAACTGATGCGCCAGCCTGTCAGTCACCGGAATAAAGCCAGATGCTCCCATCGCAACCTTGCCCGGGGTGTAGTGGGTGCGCTGTGTCTTTTGATTATCGCATCAATGCTTCCAGCCAACGGTGCCGTGGCACAGCCAGTCACCACAGACAGCCGCATCAAGACCTTTGTCTACAACCAGAATGAAGTATTCTCGATTACCACCCATTACGGCTACCAAAGCAATATTGAGTTCGGCCCGAAAGAGCAGATCGATACGATCTCGGTCGGCGACCGCGTGGGCTGGCAAATTATCCCGGCCGGGCGGCGTCTGTTCATCCGCGCGATGGAAGAAAATGCACGCACCAACATGACCGTTGTCACCAATCTGCGTGCCTATCAGTTTGACCTGCACTCTTCTTCCGCGAATGCTGTCTTCGGCAGTGAGGAGCTGACCTACGTTGTACGCTTCTACTACCCGCCAGCCAATGCGGCAGGTGACTCTCATTATGTTGCTCCGGTAGCGTATGCTGCCCCCATGGCTCCGGTCGCCCCTGTCGTTGCAAGTCCATTGCCGCCAGCGCCTGCGTATGGCGTGCCTTCTTATCCGCAACAATCCTATGCGGCACCCGCTTATGCAGTACCTTCCTACACACCGGCACCCGCGTATACACCAGCGCCTGCGTATGCTCCTGCGCCAAGCTACAGCCCCGCACCCGCGTATGTGGCTGCACCACCTTATGTTGCGCCCAGCTATGCGCCGGTAGCGGCAGCCCCCGCGAAGCGTGGCGTCAATTTTCGCTATACTTATAGCGGCCCTAGTGACATCGCCCCGACGAAAATTTATGATGACGGGCGCACGACCTATTTTAAGCTACACGGCAATCAGCTGCCGCATGTTTCGATCCTGTCGGAAAATGGCTACCCCATCGATGTACCCGCGCGGCGCACCTCGGAAGGCTTGCTGGCGGTGGATGCGATCGCTGCGCGGTTCAGTCTGAACCAATCCGGACGTCAGGTAATTGTGTATAATGAAGCAGGTGAAGTATAGTTATGACGGATGTTCCACCACCTCCTGAAAATCCCTTCATTGATCCGGAAGGCCCCGGCATCAGCGATGGTGAGATTGGCAACGAGGGCCTCGACCAGGGGCGCCCGAACGTAGCCGCTAAACCGGGGCGGATGTTCCTGGTGCTAGGTATCGTTGGTGCAGTGCTGGGGTTCCTGTTTTTTAATATCGTGCATACCGGTTCTGATGAAGAGAAAGAGATTACCAAACCACGTGCGGTAGCACCTGCGGTCGAACCACCTCCACTGCCAGAGCCAGCACCGCTTGCGCCCCCGCCAACCATTGCTCCCCCTGTAATTCCGCAACCCGCCGCCATGCCGGTGATCCACCCGGAGGATGATTCTGGCGCACGCGATCAGGCGCTTGCGCGGATGCGCTCAGGGATGCTCATCGCGGATGCTGGTGGCAGCGGCTTGGGCCGTTTTCTGGAAGGCGATGACAAAAAGAAAGAGAAAAAAGCAGTTTCCAATGACCCCAATAGCGGGTTTGAGGCAGCCGTGGTAAACGGCAATACCGAAGCAGAAAAAGTAGAGGCCACACGCATCAGCGACCTGACGCGCACCATTGCACAGGGGCGCATTATTCAGGCAACGCTTGAGTCTGCCGTCAATACAGATCTTCCGGCGCCCATCCGTGCTATTGTATCCCGCGACACCTATGCCGAAGCGGGCACGGAACCCTTGATCCCGAAAGGCTCTCGCCTGATTGGCACCTACAACACCGATATTTCCGGTGGCCAGTCACGGGTGTTTGTTGTGTGGACACGGGTGATTCGCCCAGATGGCGTAGATGTGATGATTAACTCGCCACTGGTTGACCAGATTGGCATGGCCGGCGCCAGCGGTCAGGTGGATACCAAGTTCCAACAGATCTTCTCCCGCTCGATTCTTTCCAGTGTCGTGGGCATTGCGCTGGCAATTACGTCTGACAGCATCAGTGGTGGATCGACAACGACCAGCAACTCGTCGCTGGGGGGGTCGCAAACAACGGGGGATGCAGCAACGACGGCAACAGTTAATGCGCTGAACCGCCTTGGCTCGGTATCGGACAATTTCATCCAGCGCTTCCTTGATACGCGGCCAACCATTCTGGTCGATCAGGGAACGCCCGTGAATGTCTTCGTCAATCGCGACCTGATTTTTCCTTCTCAATATGGCCACGCTACGCGGATTGTGAATTAATATGTCCCTGACTGCCCTTGATACTTTTCTCGAACCCCTGCGCAACCTCTTCGCGGAAGATGGGATTCAGGAGATTTCGATCAACCGCCCCGGTGAAGTATGGGTCGAGAAATACGGCGACATGCGGCGCGATGCGATGCCTGCACTCACGCATGACCATCTGCACCATCTCGCGCATCTGGTAGCACAATCCACCAGCCAAATGATCTCGGAAGAAAAGCCGCTTCTTTCGGCAACGCTTCCTGATGGCTACCGGATTCAGGTTGTCTTCCCACCGGCATGTGCCCATGGAGGCATTGCCATGTCGATTCGTAAACAGACGGCGTTAAACTTCCATCTGGATGATTATGAGCGCATGGGCGCCTTTGCAGAAACCAAAACCGGCGTTTATGTCCGTGACCCGAACGATGATATCCTCGCAGACCTCTACGCCAAAGGCGATGCCAAGGCCTTTATTGCCAGCGCGGTGAAATTTAAAAAGAACATGATTATCAGCGGCGGTACCTCGACCGGGAAAACCACCTTCCTGAATGCCGCGCTGAAAGAAATTCCCGACACCGAGCGCATCATCACGGTGGAGGATGCGCGCGAGGTCAACCTTGAGCATCTACCTAACCGCGTACACCTGCTTTCGAGTAAGGGCGGCCAGGGGCGCGCAAAAGTTGATACGCAAATGCTGATCGAGGCCTGCCTGCGCTTACGCCCCGACCGCATTATCGTCGGCGAGTTACGCGGCGCTGAGGCCTTCTCCTATCTGCGTGCGGTCAATACCGGTCACCCCGGCTCTATCGCATCGCTGCACGCCGACACGCCATCACTGGCGATCGAGCAACTGATCCTGATGATTATGCAAGGCGATCTTGGGATCACCCGCGCGCAAATCAAAGAATATGTTGAGTCGGTCATTCAGGTCGTCGTCCAGCTCAAGCGTGGTAAAAAAGGCCATCGCTATGTCAGCGAGGTCTACTTTAAACCGCTGGGATCCTGATCTGTACATCGGCCTACTGAAATGCTAGCGATGGATGGTACATAATTCGCTATTCACCCATCATGATTCACGCTAGACTCCTGCCATGCCTGAGTATTTTAAGGGAATCGTCAATAAGCTAGTGCTCGCGCTGATCGTCAGTGCGACCGTGCTGGTGCCGCTTTACGTCGGTACGACCGTTGGCTTTATGCTTGGTCACCGCTTCCTTACCAGCATCCAGCGCCAGCAACCGGCTTCCGTGCTGACCTATGTCATGGCAGCCAGCAACCCGGCAGGCATCGTCTCCAGCTGGCGCGCGATTGATGAGCAGGCAAGCCGCTATAAACAATATCCGCAATACCGACAGTATTACTTCAATGCATCGTTCGACGCGAAGTTTTATGGGCCGCCGATTGCCGGGTTCTTCTTTGGTCTTTTCACCCTCTTCCTGATGCGCGCACCGCTGATGGATTTCCGCCCTTTCCGCAAGAAGGAGAAAATCCACGGGGATGCCAAATGGTCAACGGAGTCCGATATTCGCCGCGCCAAGCTGCGCAGTAAAAAAGGCCTGATTATGGGCCGCACCGGGGCCGCGAACTACCTCATTGCAGATGACTTCCAGCACGTCCTGCTCTTTGCACCAACCGGATCGGGTAAAGGGGTCGGCTTCGTGATTCCGAACCTGCTATTCTGGCAGGAATCCGTCGTTTGCCACGATATTAAAGGGGAGAACTTTGAACTCACCTCAGGCTATCGCAGCCGAAAGCTGAATCAAATCTGCTACTACTGGAACCCGGCAGATCCCAACGGGCTATCGCATTGCTATAACCCGCTCGACTGGATCTCTGAGAAGCCCGGCCAGATGGTGGATGACGTGCAGAAAATCTGTAACCTCGTCTTGCCTGAGCAGGAATTCTGGCAGAACGAAGCACGCTCGCTGATGCTGGGGATCATCCTCTATTTGTGCGCCGTGCCCGAGAAAGTCACCAGCTTTGGTGAAGTTGTGCGCACCATGCGTTCGGATGACGTAGTCTATAACCTTGCCGTGGTGTTGGATACCATCGGCGGTAAAATCCACCCCGTCGCGTACATGAACATCGCTGCATTCTTGCAAAAGGCCGATAAGGAACGCTCCGGCGTGGTCTCGACCCTGAACTCCGGCCTCGAACTCTGGGCCAACCCCTTGATTGATACCACCACTGCATCCTCAGACTTTGACTTGCAGACACTGAAAAAGAAAAAGCAGACGGTCTTCGTTGGGGTAACACCGGACAACTTACAACGCCTTGAACCGCTGCTGAAGGTTTTCTACCAACAAGCAACGGACTTCATGACCCGTACCATGCCAAAGGCTGATGAGCCACATGGCGTGATGTTCATGCTCGATGAGTTCCCATCGCTA
>JAUIBB010000018.1 GCA_030427685.1 Alphaproteobacteria bacterium | reverse complement strand
GGCCTTTGATCAGCTTCAGGATGCGGATATTCCAATTGAACGCATCCACGGAGGCGCATTTAAGATTGGCAAAAGCACGTTTGAAGAAGTTTTTGCAACCGTGCTAAAACAGGCGCTGAAACCTGCCGCAGCGGCGAGTCCCTCGACAGAAAAGCCGCACCCAACGCTGCCAGCCGCCGATAAGCCCAAAGCTGCTCCTGTAGTAGTTCCTGACATGCAAACACGAGGATAATGATGGCCAAGCAAGCACGCGTAGCAACCTCTTCACGTAAAAAGCCAACGCGTCCGACGGCAACCAAACGCCGCCCCGCTGCACGGGCTGTCAAAAAATCTGTGCTCCCTACTTGGGATTTGTCGGATTTATATCCTTCGCCATCGCACCCCTCCGTGCGCCGTGACTTAAAATGGCTCGCGAAAGAGGTGCCGGTATTTGCTAAATCCCATCAGGGCAAGCTTGCTAAACATTCCGCCGATGCACTGGCAAAAGCCATCGCGCAGTATGAAAAAATTCAGGACGTGTTGGGGCGCCTCGGCAGCTACGCGCAGCTCCTCTACGCCGGGGATATGAGCAGCCCTGAGGTAACCCAGTTCTACCAGAATACGGTGGAAGAGCTGACGGCGATCTCCTCGCATCTGGTTTTCTTCGGACTGGAAATCAACAAGCTGCCTGAAAAGCCGCTGGCTGCAGCCTACAAAAAATCTAAATCATTGCGGCACTACAAGCCATGGCTGGACAGTGTTCGCGCTGGTAAGCAATACCAGCTGGCGGATAATCTGGAACAATATATCCACGAAACTTCCGTGGTCATGGGGTCGTGGCAGCGCCTGTTCGATGAATCCATTGCGCGCCTGACCTTTATTATGGATGGGAAAGAAATTTCCTCGGCAGAAATTTTTGATTTCATGTCCGATAAAGATCCCAAAAAACGCAAGGCTGCGGCCAAAGAAATCGCACGCGTCTTTAATGAAAACGCGCCCCTTTTTGCGCTGATTACCAATACACTGGCCAAAGCCAAGCAGATTGAAGACGAGAAACGTGGCTTTGCACGCCCAATTAGCAGCCGTAATCTTGCCAATCAGGTTGAGGATGAGGTGGTTGATGCGTTGATCGCCACCGTAAAGAAAAACTACAAAGCGCTTTCCCACCGCTATTATGCATGGAAGGCCAAGCAATTCGGCGTAAAGGCGCTGGATTATTGGGATCGCAATGCGCCTCTTCCGGCGGATGGCGACCGCAGCTTTCCGTGGAAAGAGGGTGTAAAGCTGGTGGGTGAGGCCTACCACGCGTTCTCACCAGAGCTGGCCAAGGTTGGTCAAAAATTCTTCGACAATGCATGGATTGATGTTCCGGTGCGCCCCGGCAAAGCCCCCGGTGCATTTGCCCACCCGACGGTTCCATCGTCGCACCCTTATTTGCTGCTCAACTATCTGGGTAAAACCCGCGATGTCATGACGCTGGCGCATGAGTTGGGGCATGGGGTGCATCAGGTGCTGTCCGCAGGGCAGGGAGCGCTGATGGCGGATACACCGCTAACCCTTGCAGAGACAGCCTCGGTCTTCGGTGAAATGCTGACCTTTCAGGAGCTGCTCAATCGCGAGACGGACCATAAACGCCGGACGATGCTGATCGCTTCAAAGGTCGAGGATATGCTGAACACGGTGGTACGGCAAATTGCCTTCTGCGAGTTCGAGCGCAAAGTACATGATGCACGTCGCTTCGGTGAGCTCTCTGTCGAGCAGATCGGTGAAATCTGGATGAGTGTTCAGAGTGAGTCGCTGGGGCCGGCAATTAAGCTCTCGCCGGAATACAGTGCCTACTGGATGTATATCCCGCATTTCATTCATTCGCCGTTTTACGTCTATGCCTATGCGTTCGGGGATTGTCTGGTAAACTCGCTCTATGGCGTTTACCTGCGCGAGAAGAGTGCTGGGAAAGCCGATGCCTTCGCCAGTAAATACCTGACGATGCTCAAGGCGGGCGGAACACTGCGTCATAAAGAGCTGCTCAAGCCGTTCGGGCTGAACGCCAGCAAATCAGACTTTTGGCAGGCCGGGCTCGATGTAATTTCGGATTATATCGATCAGCTGGGCGCAAAATAACGCCTCTATCCGCTGCTTCACCTGTGCATAACCGTGAAATTCGCTTGGCAAGAGGGGGTGTGCATTTTATACCTTTGCCATATTGCGGATAAACCCCTTACTAACCTAGGGAAATACTCATGAAACTGGTCATTGAACGTGCGATTCTCCTGAAGGCTCTTGGCCCCATTCAATCGGTGGTTGAGCGTCGCGGCACCATTCCAATCCTTGCGAACGTGCGTCTGGAAGCAGATGCGGGTGAGTTACGCTTAACTGCTACGGATATGGACATTGCCGTTGTTGAAAAAATCAGCGCCGATGTAAGCGAGTCGGGGGCAACCACCGTACCTGCGCATATGTTCTACGAAATTGTTCGGAAATTGCCGGATGGTTCCAACATCCAGCTCACGGAGTCTGACAAAGGAAAGATGACTATCAGCGCCGGGCAGTCACGCTTTTCACTGGCGAGTCTGCCGATTGATGATTTCCCCGTAATGGCGGAGGGTGATCTCGCCCATAGCTTTGCGATTACCCCAGCGGAATGTAAGGCGCTGCTTGAGAAAACCCGCTTTGCGATTTCAACGGAAGAGACCCGTTACTACCTGAACGGTGTCTATTTGCATGCAGCAGAAACGCAAGGCGCAAAAGTCCTGCGTGCGGTTGCCACTGATGGACACCGTCTGGCGCGTATGGAAGTGGGCCTTCCAGAGGGTGCCGAGAATATCCCGGGTGTTATTATTCCGCGCAAAACCATCAACGAGCTATATAAGCTGGTTGAAAGTGGCGGCGAAAAAGTAGAAGTCTCTCTTTCAGAAAGCAAAATTCGCTTTGCCGTTGGCAATGCGGTGCTTGTCAGCAAGCTGATTGATGGTACTTTCCCGGATTATGAGCGCGTTATTCCCACCGGAAACGACAAGGTGATGGAAGTCAACGGCAAGGATTTCAGCAACGCGGTTGATCGTGTTTCGGTCATTACCAGCGAAAAATCACGGGGCATCAAAGTCTCGCTGGAGGGTAGCAAAATTAACCTTTCTGCCAGTTCAGCAGAGCAGGGGACAGCAACGGAAGAACTATCGATTTCGTATGGCGCAGACCCTGTAGAAATTGGTTTCAATTCGCGCTATCTACTCGACATGCTTGCTCAGATCGAGGGTGATACAGCACAATTCGTATTCGCAGATGCCAACTCCCCGACGATCGTGCGCGATCCTGCGGATGTGGGTGCGCTCTACGTCATCATGCCAATGCGGGTGTGATCCGTGGATAGGCGGATTGCTATCCGTTCTGCTTTTGTATGACCATGAACGCCGCGCATGCCATTACCAAGCTAACGCTTGAGAATTTTCGCAACTATCGATCCCTGTCACTGGAGCTTCCGGCACAGCCGGTAGTCATTCGTGGCGTCAACGGTGCGGGTAAAACGAATATTTTAGAAGCACTATCCTTGCTGGCGCCTGGGCGCGGCCTGCGTCATGCGCGTCTGCGCGATATGGATCGCGCGACCGAGGCACAAGAAAATCTGCGGTCGGAAGGGCCATGGGTCGTTGCCGCCAATGTGTTAGCTTACGGGGAAACCAGTCACATGGGCACCGGGCGCGATGGTGACGCGAGTATTGAAAAACGTATCACAAAAATCAACGGCGAGCGCTTGCGTGGCGCCGCAGCATTGGCCGAGCATGTCTGCGTACAATGGCTGACGCCCGCAATGGATCAGGTGTTTGTAGAGGGTGGCGGTGCACGCCGAAAGCTGTTGGATCGTATCGTCTATGGCTTCGCCCCAGAGCATGCTGCGCGCGTTTCAGCCTATGAAGGCGCCATGCGTGACCGCAATCGGCTGCTGGCAGACCGACAAATAGCTGACCCTTACTGGCTCTCCGTCCTTGAACAGCAAATGGCAGAACATGCGGTAGCAATTACACTGGCACGGCAGGAAACCATCGCAAGGTTGCGAACCGCACTAGAGGGTGAGCTGTCACACTTTCCGCGTGCTATTATGCAGCTGGAGGGGGTACTGGAGTCCTGGCTGGAGCAAGATATTCCCGCCCTGGATGCGGAAACCCAGTTCGCTGAATTGCTTGCCAAGGCCCGCGGCGAAGATACGGCGCGCGGGCGCGCTACTAAAGGGCCGCACCGCAGTCACTTTCATGTGGTCCATCGCGAAAAGAATCGTGCCGTTGAGCAGTGCTCCACCGGCGAACAAAAGGCGGTGCTGCTGGCGTTGATTCTTGCCGCGGCCCGGGCCCGCGCTAATTGGTGCGGATTGCCGCCTATCCTCCTTCTTGATGAGGTCATTGCCCATTTGGATGTGGATAAGCGCCGCAGCCTTTTTGACCTCATTCAAGCCACTGCGATACAAGCATGGATGACCGGTACAGATGCCGCAGATTTCAAGGGTATGGAGGGTTTTTCTACCCAGCTTGAAGTGGCAGATGGAGCGGTCAATATCATTGGGAAAACCGTGACGAGTAACGCGTGAGAAAAAGATTCGTAGAAATACGGCAAAATGCTTGGAATTTAAAGGCAAACTCCTATACTCCAGCGGTATTCACCCGTCACCATTGACGACTTACCATTTACGGACAAAAAATGGCGCAGAAAGCGGAACAGATGAGCGAAGCAACAGCCAACAATGCCGAGTATGGCGCAGACTCCATTAAAGTGCTGAAAGGCCTTGAGGCGGTACGTAAACGCCCGGGGATGTATATCGGCGATACCGACGATGGTTCGGGCTTGCACCACATGGTGTATGAAGTGCTCGACAACGCGATCGATGAATCGCTCGCAGGCTGGTGCGATAAAGTCTATGTGGCCATCAATGAAGACGGCTCTGTGACGGTTGAAGATAATGGCCGGGGCATCCCGACGGATATGCATGCTGGCGAAGGGCGCTCTGCTGCAGAAGTCATCATGACCGAGCTGCATGCCGGTGGTAAATTTGACCAAAATTCCTATAAAGTTTCTGGCGGATTGCACGGCGTAGGGGTTTCCGTCGTCAACGCACTTTCTGAATGGCTGGATCTGGTCATCTGGCGCGATGGCAAAGAGCATTATATGCGCTTCCGCCACGGCGTGGCGGAATCTCCTCTGGTGGTACGTGGCGATGCCAATGGCCGTCGCGGTACGCAAGTGACGTTCTTTCCCAGCAGCGAAACCTTTACCAATATTCTTTTCGACTTTACGACGCTGGAGCACCGCATTCGTGAGCTGGCCTTCCTGAATTCGGGCGTCCGCATTGTGCTGGCCGACAAACGTGCAGAATCCCCGACAGAGGTTGAATTTTATTATGAAGGTGGCACCGAGGCGTATGTGAATTACCTCGACCGCAGCAAATCTGCCCTGCACCCAACTATCATGATGTCGGGTGAAAAAGACGGTATTTCAGTAGATGTCGCGATGCAATGGAATGATTCTTATCACGAGAACTCCCTTTGCTTTACGAACAATATTCGTCAACGCGATGGCGGCACACATCTAATTGGCTTCCGTGCGGCATTGACGCGTAGCATCAACAACTATGCGACAGAATCCGGGATCGCGAAAAAGGAAAAAGTGGCGCTTTCGGGAGATGATGCGCGGGAAGGGCTGACCTGCATTGTTTCTGTAAAAGTGCCGGATCCAAAATTCTCCTCCCAAACCAAAGACAAGCTGGTTTCTTCAGAAGTGCGGCCCGTCGTTGAAAGCATTTGTGCTGATAAGCTCGGCCAATGGTTTGAGGAGCATCCGCAAGAAGCTCGGATGGTAATTGGTAAAATCGTTGAGGCTGCGGCCGCGCGTGAAGCAGCCCGGAAAGCGCGGGAATTAACGCGCCGCAAAGGGGCGCTTGATATTGCCTCTCTCCCCGGAAAGCTGGCAGATTGTCAGGAGCGTGACCCGGCTCTGTCGGAACTGTTCATCGTTGAGGGTGACTCCGCAGGCGGTTCGGCCAAGCAAGGCCGTGACCGAAAATATCAGGCGATCCTGCCATTGAAGGGGAAAATCCTGAACGTCGAGCGCGCGCGCTTTGATAAAATGCTTAGCTCGCAGGAAATCGGCACGCTGATTACTGCCATTGGCACCGGAATTGGGCGTGAAGAATTTAACGCCGAAAAAGCGCGCTACCATAAAATCATCATCATGACCGATGCCGATGTCGATGGATCGCATATCCGCACGTTGCTGCTGACATTCTTCTATCGTCAAATGCCGGAGCTGATTGAGAAGGGCTACCTCTACATTGCCCAACCACCACTGTTTAAGGTGAAGCGTGGCCAGTCGGAGACCTATCTTAAAAACGCAGAAGCATTGGAGATGTATCTACGCAATGTCGCGCTGGATGAGGCTGAGCTAAAAATGGCCAGCGGTACGCTCACAGGTGAGGCATTGGCGAAAAAGATTGAAGACACATCGCGCATCGTCGCACTGATGGAGCCGCTGACACGCCGGGTGCCTATGGCAATGGTCGAGGCGGCAGCACTTTCCAACCTCTTTGCAGGTGGCAATCTGGCTGAGTTTGAAACATTGCTGAATCGTCTTTCGCCAGGCCTGACCCCTTGGCATGCCGAAAAAACGGAAGGTGGCATCACCGTCGCGCGCACGGTACGCAGCGTGGTAGAGCATGTCCTGCTCGACAGTAAGTGGCTTGAAAGCCGTGAAGGTAAAGAGCTCGCGGGTATCTATGCAACGCTGAAAGCCGATTATGCTGCACCAGCTACATTGACGCGCAAGGGCACTACGGTTTCCGTCTCAACGCCAAGCGAGCTATATCGCACGGTCATGGACATTGGACGCAAGGGGCTTTCCAGCCAGCGCTTCAAAGGTCTGGGCGAGATGAATCCAGAGCAGCTTTGGGAAACTACGCTGGATCCCAAGGCGCGGACATTGCTGCAAGTCACTGTCAGTGATGCGTCCGATGCAGATGAGGCATTCAGTACGTTGATGGGAGATGTCGTGGAGCCACGCCGTGACTTCATTCAGAGCAATGCCCTCAAGGTTATTAACCTCGACGTCTAATACGTGGCCTATCCGGAGTTATTACGTCGAGTGAAAAGGCGCTTGCTGTGCGTGCGGACAAAAAATGCGCGGATAGTGTGGCTGTTGGTACCTGTTACGGTGTGCTGTCCTGAATATGCGCGGCGACAATTGGGAATATCCAGCATCAGGGTGAATTTTTTCGGTGTATAAGTCAATGACTGCTTGACGTGCATCAAAAACTCCTGTATTGCGAACCTCCCTGTGGGAAATTAACCAATTATCCACAGGTTTATCCAAATACGAAAGATTAAGCAGGAAAGCAGGAATTGCGATGGCTAAGCGTTGTGCGATTACAGAAAAAGGTGTTCTCTCGGGCAACACCGTGTCTCACTCCAACCGTAAGGCAAAGCGTCGCTTCATGCCCAACATGCAGCAGGTAACTCTGCGTTCGGACGCGCTCGGTCAGTCGATCCAGATGCGCATTACCGCAAGCACCCTGCGCACCATCGACCATAACGGTGGTCTCGACAACTTCCTCATGACGACCCACAGCAAAAGCCTGTCGGAAGAAGCGCGCAGCCTGAAGCGCCGCGTCATGAAGGCTCGTGCTGCTGCTTCAGCGCAGACCGCCGCTTAACCCATTCAGATTGATTGAACGTCGTAGCAGCGGATGAAAGTCCGTTGCTAAACGTCGTTTTTCGTGATGCGTTTTTCCATGACATAATCGTTCATGGCATAGCCGTGGCCGATATCAAAATCCGCCTCTTGCTCAATTACAAAGCCCTGTTTTTGATAAAATTTCCACGCATTGCTGTTTTTGCGCGCAACCTGTAATCGCAAATGCGTGATTTCAGGAAGGCGTGTTAATAGGGTTTGTAGCAGAGAAGAGCCAATTCCCTGCCGCTGCACTTCTGGGGCGAGGTAGTATTTATACAAAAAGTACCCGCCTTCAGGCTGCTCACCTCGCAATAATGGCTCATCAATATTAGAAAGAGGGGCTACGGCTAAAAAGCCCATAGGCTGTTCGCCTGCCATAGCAATCAGGATGCGTTGCCCGACAGCCATTTGCTTCCGCAGCGCATCGGGCGAGTAGGCCTTCTCCAGCATAAAATCAATCTGACCCTGCGTAATAATACCCGGATAATGGGCATTCCATATCCGTTTGGCCAGTGCGCTGATTGCCGGAATCATAGCCTCGGTCATCCAACAATAATGAATCGGTGGTTTCATGCCCTTGGTGTAACGCAGACCCGGCCAGCATGAAAACAAAAAAGGCGCAAAAGCGCCTTTTTCTGTTACGTGGGCAATGGGTTAGCGATAATAGCGATAATTAAGGCTACGCTCATTGCCATCAGAATATTCCGGCAGATAAAGGGAAGCTTTCGTTGCTTTAAACGAACGTACCAGCCGATGCCATGTTGTATGGCGAATAGGATAAGCAGGCATAAGAAAACCCTCCGGTACTAAAGTGACGTCGTGAGGAAAAACCGCATGACTCATGAACCTATTATAACGAAAATTGCCGTAAGAGGGCTTACACAAAACATTACCAAAACTTACGGTCACAGGCGCCTGAATTAGCAAGCTTTCTGAAACGAGGCATTGCGTCGTCGCGATGCCTTTCGATGACGGCGAATATCTTCCGGCGCGAAGAGATCGGTGATTTGCTGAAGCATCGTGTCCCCTAACTGTTCGACATCATGCAGGGTGACGGCTCGGCTGTAGTAACGTGTGACGTCATGACCGATACCAATAGCCAGCAATTCGATTGCCCCTTCGCGCTCGATCGCGTGGATGACCTCACGAAGATGCTGGTCGAGATAGCCCCCGGAGTTGGCCGATAAGGTCGCATCATCAACCGGTGCACCATCTGAGATGACCATGAGGATCTTGCGTTGCTCGTGCCGCGTTTTAAGACGCTGCGCAGCCCAGAGGACGGCCTCGCCATCAATGTTCTCTTTTAGCAGCCCCTCTTTTAACATCAGCCCAAGATTATGGCGTGCGCGATTAAGCCGCTGATGAGCGGATTTATAAATAATGTGACGCAGGTCATTCAACCGCCCGGGATTTTCTGGACGCCCGGCTTCAAGCCAGGCCTTACGAGAATGACCACCTTTCCAGTCACGCGTGGTAAAGCCAAGAATCTCAACTTTAACCCCACAGCGTTCCAGCGTGCGCGCAAGGATATCCGCCGAAAGGGCCGCAATGCTAATGGGACGCCCACGCATGGAGCCGGAATTATCAATTAGCAGCGTGACGACGGTATCTCGAAACTCTGTGTCTTTTTCGATTTTATAAATACTCGTCGTTTCTGGATGGACGACCACGCGCGACAAACGGGCGTTATCAATCATGCCGTCTTCTAATTCGTAAATCCATTGTCGGGTCTGCTGTGCCAGCAATAGCCGTTGCAAGCGGGTGGCCAGACGGCTGGTTACGGTATGGTATTGGCGCACTTTTTCCATCAGCAGTTCAAACAGGCGCTGGAGCTCTTCTGGACTGGCGAGTGCATCGGCGGTAACAATCTCATCAAACGCGGTGCTGAACGCACGGTAGTTGGTGCTATTCTCGCCCGTGAATATACCGTCATTTGCTCCGGTGCGGGGGCGCTTTTCGTGAGGGTCCGTTGCCTCTTCTTCGGCGGTTTCTGCATCCATGGATAAGCTGGATTCACTGGCACCATCGCTCTCAGCATCGCTGCTTTCACCGCTGGATTGAAGCATTTGTGTGGCTGCTTCTTCATTCTCTTCTTGCGGATTTTCGTCGTGATGTCCCAATGCGTCGGCCTGCTCGCCGTCTTCTTTGCCTTCAGCAGACGAAGAGGCGGGACGGTGGGTAGTCAGCTTAAGGTCAAAAAGAATCTCCTGCACCGTACGTGCGAAGGCTTCCTGCGAGGTGAGGTGCACTCCTAATTGCTTGAGATGCACTTGCGCAGCCTCTTCGACCCATGGGCGCATTAAGTGGACAAGGCGCTGAATGGGGGCGGGGGAGGGTTGCTGCGTCATCGCCTCCCGCGCGATCATCGCGACAACATCGGTCAGCGCGGCTTCTGAGCTTTGCTGTGCTCGATCGTACCCGTTTAGCTCAAATTCACTGCAATGCCGTTGCTCTAAATTATGGCGCATGCCGGGATAATGCTGAATCCCCAGCGCTTCGAGCCGAATTTGCTCCAGCGCATCAAACATGGCAGTCGCCTTGGCTTCCTGAGGGCGATACTGCTGGTGAACGGTTGCGTCATGGTATTTCAGCGCCAGCGCAGCAAGGTCTACCTGTCCGCGTATATGTGCAGCGGTTACCTCGGGGTCAGCCTCTTGCAGGCGGCTGACGACAATGGCCTCGCGCAATGCCAGGGGCTCGTCCTGAATGCGATTTAGCCCGACAGAGACAGAGATTTCAGCGCGGCCGGAAACAGCCTGTGCTACTTCTTCCTGATGCTGGAGAAAGAGTGCGTCGGCATTTTCAGGGGGATGCCGCATAATGCTACGCGGCCACCATCAGATCGACATCAAAACAGCGCTGATAGTATTCCGCAATCGTGGGTCGTTCCAGCTCATCACATTTATTGAGGAAAGAGAGGCGGAAGGCGAGGTCGACATCTGCAAAAATGCTATAGTTCTCAGCCCAGCTCAACACTGTGCGCGGCGACATAACAGTCGAAATATCCCCATTCATAAAGCCGGTTCGGGTGAGGTTTGCCATGCTGACCATGGCCGCCACCAGTTTGCGATGCTTGGCCGATTGCATCTGGGGAAGTTTGGTGAGGATGATCTTCTCTTCCATTTCGCTGGGCAGATAATTGAGGGTGGTGACGATATTCCAGCGATCCATCTGCCCTTGGTTGATGGGCTGTGTCCCATGATAAAGGCCGGTAGCATCACCAAGACCAATGGTATTGGCGGTCGCAAAAATACGGAAATACGGGTGGGGAGTAATCACCGTGTTCTGGTCGAGCAATGTAAGCTTTCCCTGTGCTTCCAGAATGCGCTGGATAACAAACATCACGTCCGGGCGGCCAGCATCATACTCATCGAACACCAGTGCCACCGGGCGACGAAGCGCCCAAGGAATAATGCCTTCCTGAAACTCAGTGATTTGTTTTCCGTCCTTCAGGACGATTGCGTCGCGCCCAATCAGGTCGGTGCGGCTGATATGGCTATCCATATTGATACGAATACAGGCCCAATTGAGGCGTGCAGCCACCTGCTCGATATGGGTTGATTTGCCGGTGCCATGATATCCCTGCACCAATACGCGTCGATTGTGTTCAAATCCGGCGAGGATCGCAAGGGTAGTTGCCCGATCAAACTGGTAGGTTTCGTCTACCACTGGCGTCAGCGCATGCGGCTTGCTAAAGCCGTGTAGTTTCATTTCTGAAGCGAAACCAAATAGCGCCTTGGTAGTAAATTTTTTGCTGGGGGTGGCTTCAAAAGCCTCATCATTTTTAATCATGTGCAGGTTTCTTCCTGTTCAGGTTGGAAGGGGTGGCCGTGGCGTTAGGTTGCTTGAAATTGCGGTCATCAAAACGGCAGGCAGGGTTGCGGAGGCTATTGTAGAGAATCTTGTCCTCATACTCCCAATATTCAGGCTTTTGGGCGATCTCTGCTAAAAGCTGGATGCTCGTTTTATCAAGCGTCTTTAGCGTAACTGTATCTCTGCTAAGGCTAACGGGGGCGTCGGGATAGTCATGCTCAAATGTTGTGCGCATGGTTGGCACCAGTCGATAGCGACCCCAAATTCCGTGCACAACATCAAAGTGATAGAGGCGTCCGCCTTTATCATCTGCGTGTTTTTTAAGCAGCAGGAAATGCTGGCCATCGACGCTCCAGCCACGTGCTAATGCATCAATTGATTCAGCAGAGGGATCGCGATTGAATTCCGCGTAGTAAAGTGACTCTGCAATTTTGTTGAGGCATGGGTCCGGCGTTGCCTGTTTCCATACGGAGCCAAAATCATCGACCAGAATACAGGCAGACAGGGCGACTAATACGCATAAGGGCAAAAAGGTGCGCCATAAGGAGCGGGTACTCATGTCGACGACTCCACGTAATGCGCCATCAAATGCTGGTAGGCGCGGGTGATTCGCTTAAATACTTCTTCGGCATTGGGATTGCCCTTGTTGACATCTGGATGGTATTTTTTCACCAATTCCCGATATTGTGCCTTGATGGCACCTTTATCACTGGGGTGGTTAAGGTCAAGCACCGCCAGGGCATCTTTATCGCGGGCCGGGATGGGTTTGGCGTAGGCAGCATAGGATTGCCGATCCCCGAACATTTTCCCGAAGGCCTCCTCCAGCTTGGCCGCGCTATGGCGATGCATTTGATCCATGCGCCAGGTTGGCCGATGCCCGGTCGTTGCATCGTGCTGAAAAGCATAAATAGCATCGCTGTCCATGCCTTCAAAATAGTTCCATTTCTTATTGAACTCTGCGATATGGGCCTCGCAGAACCACTGGTAATCCTGTAGGTTCTGGCGCGAGCGGGGCGCCCGAAAATTGCCGGGGTTAGAGCAGCCACCCCAATTGCACGGATGCCCCGAGGATTGCACTTCTTCTGATTTTTTTCGCCTTGCCATGCGCGTCATACCCTCTACGTTGCGTGAAGGTAATCACTTTCCTCAGAGGGTCAACGGGAATCGTATGCAGACAGGTGCAGATCACATCGAGACTATTTTACGTGAACATTTTTCTCCCACAGCGCTTACTGTGATTGATGACTCTGCAAAACATGCGGGGCATGCGGGGGCGCGGCCCGAAGGTAATTCACATTTTTCGGTTAGGCTGACCAGCGCTGCGTTTGCTGGAATGAGTCGTGTTGCGCGCCACCGTGCCGTTTATGCGGCGTTGGCCGCTTGCTTTGAACAAGGATTGCATGCACTGGCGATTGAGGCAAAAGCCCCCGGAGAATAGCTTATGCGGCTACACGGCGGGCGCTGGATTCAACACGCAGAAGAAATTCTTTGACCTGAACGCCGCCGAGGCTGAATCCCCCCAACGTGCCATCTTTTGCCACCACGCGGTGACAGGGAATGGCCAGCGGAACCGGGTTTGCACCACAGGCCGACGCAACGGCGCGTACTGCACGCGGAAATCCGACACGCTCTGCAAGCGCTGTGTAGCTAATGGTTTCGCCATAAGGGATGCGCGCCATCGCAATCCACACCATCCGCTGCAATGGGGTGCCGCCAGCAAGATCGACGGGAAGTTTAAGCGCTGCGCCATCCGAAAAATAGCGGTCGATAGCCGTTTTGGTGGTGCTGAAAAAGCCATCCAGTTCGGCGACATAGGTGGCAGAGCCAACCTGTTCTGTCATTACTTGATAGGGGTCTTCTCCCTCCATCAGTACCGTAAGATAACGTAGGCCGCGCGCGCTGCTAACCAGTAATAAGGTGCCAATGACCGTATCGTGGGTGGTATAATAAAGGGCATCGCTCATAAGATATTCCTCAGCTTAGGCGCTGTTGCGCAGTTCGGCAGTTTTACGGTTTAGATACGTCATGATTTCTTTTGCGAGGGCGCGCACTTCATTTGCCGCGATGCTGTTAGGCTGGGCCTCTGTAACACCAAGTCCTTGCATCAAGGCGCCGGCAAAAATAACGCGGTTTCCAAAGCGATTGGCGGTCAGGCCAATCATTTCGCCGGATACGGCTTCGGTTAGTTTTGCCTGCGGATGAACGCGGTTGAGCACCATTTTAACAGGGACACGCTCTTGTTTGCATAGTGCAAT
The DNA here is from genome assembly GCA_030427685.1 of Alphaproteobacteria bacterium. Taxonomy (GTDB): domain Bacteria; phylum Pseudomonadota; class Alphaproteobacteria; order Rickettsiales; family UBA3002; genus QFOX01. The sequence continues at coordinate 5,859 of JAUIBB010000018.1, read as the reverse complement.
CGTAGCGCCTGTGGCCCAGACATCGACAGGGCTGGGCTGAAGCGGAATCACCACCAAATCTGCAGCGCGAATTGCTGTGCGTGCTTCTGCATCGGTATGCGGAGGGGAGTCAATTACAATGAGGTCGTGCGTGTACTTCAGGCGATCCAGCTCACTGCGAACACGCCAGCCGGAGATGGTGGCGAAGGTCAGGCGGTTGGTTTCCCCAAGATGCATGTCGCGTACTTTGTACCATTGTGTAAGCGAGCCTTGGGGGTCAATATCCACAATGGCTACCTTGCGTTTTCCGCTGCTCGCCCAGGAAACGGCGAGATGGGCTGCCATCGTCGTTTTGCCTGCACCACCTTTTTGCTGTGCTATGGTGATGATTTTTGCTACCACGAATTACCTTCAATCCTGTATTGCCGGGTATTTCCGGCACCTCGCAACACTACTTTTTCTACAAGATATTGTCAATGAATCAGGATCTGCCACCATATATAGACGGGCGCGATGTGGATAAGGCGCTAAGCCTTTGGCATTCCGGTCAGGTTGTGGCCATTCCAACCGAGACGGTTTACGGGTTGGCCGCCGATGCCTGTAATGGCGAAGCCGTTGCACAGATTTATGCAACAAAGGCGCGCCCACGCTTTAACCCACTGATTGTACATGTGGCCAATATTGCCATGGCAAAGCGCTATGTAATCTGGACAACAGAGGCAGAGCGGCTTGCTGCTGAATTTTGGCCAGGACCGCTAACGCTGGTATTGCGTCGTAAAGACAATTGCCCTCTCAGTGAGCTGGTAAGTGCGGGAGGAGAGACCGTTGCCTTGCGGATGCCAGCCCACCCGTTGACGCGCCATTTACTGGAGACATTCGATGGTGGATTGGCCGCACCCAGCGCCAACCGTTCCGGGCGGATCAGCCCCACGTCAGCCGCCCACGTGCAGGCAGAATTTGGTGCAACAATACCGCTCGTAATCGATGGAGGAATCTGTACGGTTGGACTTGAATCCACCGTGCTCGACCTCTCAACTTCTACGCCGGTTATTTTGCGCCCTGGCGGCATTACCCGGGCCATGCTCAGCCCATTTTTGCCTAGGTTGGGGGAGACGGTGACAGGGGGAACCTTAAAATCACCGGGAATGCTGGAGAGTCACTATGCGCCGGGGATTCCCGTGCGGTTGAATGTGACAGAAGTTGCGACAGACGAGGCGCTTCTTGCATTCGGAAGGGATGTGCCGCCCGGCAGTGCGCACATGCTAAATTTATCGCCAGACGGAACCCTTACCAAGGCTGCAGCCAACCTCTTTTCCTACTTGCGATTACTCGATGATACGCGCTATCGGGCCATTGCCGTGATGCCCATTCCCAACGAAGGGATTGGTGAAGCAATAAACGACCGCCTGCGTCGCGCAGCTGCACCGCGCTGAGCATGAATTACCCCCTTTTTACGGTTAGTTTTTAAGTGTAGTGAATTGCCCCCCGAAATCCAGCGGGTTAAATGGCTAACAATGACTAAATATCAGTTGCCTGCCTTACTTATTCCTTAAGAAATCTGTCACAAAAGCTTCACATCCGAAAAGGGGCCGCTGTGCTAATATGTAAGATGCGAAAAACCATAAGGTTAGGCTAATTGGACGATAAGACGACACAAACAGACCTGGATCCGCTGTACGACAGCCCTGAAAAGCTGCGCGTGAAGCAGGCCCAGCTGCGTCTTGGCGCGGCGGGTGAGAGTGGTGTTCCAATTCCAAAGCCGGAAGCTGAAAAACAGCGCCGTACTCACTTCGAAGGTTCATACCAAAACTCACTCTTCAGCAGCGCCGGTTCTCTCGGTCGTCCCGCCTGGAGCGACAGCATGGGCGGACGTGCCGTTATTCGCCTGATTTCGCGCGGTATCGTCGGCGCGGCATTCTTCACTCTGGCCGCGCGTCATGCACGGGTGCAGCTGGCAGATTATAACCCGCAAAAAATAGATCGTAGCAAGCCGCTCCAGTGGATCGCTAAGACGTTTGATGTAACTTTCGGCAAAGCAATTTCTGGCACAACGCGCGGTGTTTCGAGGCTCGCGGGCTTAAGTGAAGCGCAGGTAGAGCGCAACGCATGGAATGCCGTTAATTTCCGAACCAAAATTTATACCCATAGCAAGGATGGCTTGCTGGGAGCCGCTGGGTCACCCAAAAATGGACGAAGCCTCGGCGCAGAGATGACCGCAATTTCATTCGATTTTGCGATGATGTCCATCGGTGACGCAATGACCCGTAATTTTATCCAGATGCTGGATCCAAACATCAAAAAAACCTGGTGGCTAAACGATCAGGGGGAAATCGCTGGAGTAGGCGATAACCGCCATTTCAGCGCCAGCAAGTGGATACAGTCTACTGGCCGTGCAGCCTGGCGCATTTTGTCAAAGAACCAGGGGGAAGACTGGGCCGTTTCGCTACCGTATGTCTATCAGATGCGCCTTCAGCGCCACGTGATGACCCGTCTGATGGAGCATGACCTGAAGGGCTCAAAGCTTTTCTTCGATAACGCGCTGAATGGTGCGGCTTATAAGGTCAATAATGCAGGGCAAATCATTGGAGATTACAACCTTGCTGGCGCCGCAGACTTGCATGCACGTTTCGTTGGCTACAACGTGTACACACTGATGTTCCGCGAGGGTTACGATACCGTCGCCAATAAGCTGAAGCAGTGGAAAGAGAGTGGCTATCAGGTCACTCCACATCTGCCTGCGCATCCGCTACAGTCATTGGGGCATGGACTGAATAACACGGTGCGTTACGTGATTAAATCCACCATCAAAGCAAATATGTATATGAACCCCGCCGTCATTCCATTCTGGCTCATGCGGGTGCCATCATCGAAATGGCGCGGCAGCCTGATTAATGCAGAGATCGGCAAGGGAGAAAATGCCATTGCCTCGCATATCAGTTTCGATGAACGCGTCGCCCGGCGCAGCGCCGAGATGAATGTGCCTGAGGCAGAAATGCGTAAGCGGATGGTCGTTGATAAAGATGGTGCGACAATCCTGAACTACAACACAAACCGCGATAAGATTACCCCGTATGAAATTGGTAAACCCCAACCCGATCATATGTGGTTTGGTAACCAAAAAGTAACGAATCCGATGAAAGGGCTAAATACGCCCTACGATAGCAATGCCTATGCCCATTACGAACCCGGTGTAAGCAGCAGCTTCAGTAAGGCGCTGAACCCAATTGGTAAATTTTCGTATTGGCTGGGCGGTAAGGCGACACGGCTTGCAGAAGCCCTTCCGGAGAGCGGCCTCAAGCGCCTTATCGGCATGAATGAGGCGAATCCATTGCTCCATGATGCCGCTGGCCGTGAGCGTTTTATGCGCACAATGGTGGATGCATCATTGGCCTACACACCCTATTTTTATACCAAAACAGAGCTGGGATTGCGGGTGGATGATACACCAAGCACCGGTGGACGTGGAAAAATGGATACAGCCATCTATGGGCTGATGGATAACCTTGCTGCTCTTAAATTCCGCAGTGCGGGCAGGTCGATTAAAGAAATGTGGCATCTCAGTACGCATGTAAATCATGATCCGATTTTACGTGAGGGAGAGGTCATCAAAGATGAGCCTGTGAAAAAAATGTCTGACATGCCGCAAACCACGATTCAGGCTGAAGGGCGCATTCATCAGGTTCCTGTCGAGCTCTCGCGGGAAGAAAAAGCCGCCCTTCCCAAAGCGCAGGAGCAAGATCGTCAATGGTCGCAAATGATTACCCAGAACGGATTGAGCGATAAACTGATTGCTCCAACTACCCACACGCGCCACTAGTATATTGAACTTACAGCGCTCCTTATGTTAGTAGTGGCGTGAATCTTTCGTGGGGCAGGCAATGCTGAATCGGCATATATTCTTTTGGATGTGCATCGGAAGTGCGTTGCTGGGGGTGGCCCATCGTGCGTATGCCGAGCCCTTTTGTCCGCCAACCACTGCAATCAGAACCATACATTATCCGGGGGCTGCCTCTATTCCGCCCACCAATAACCTGGTGCTGCCTACGGGCAAATCGGTAGAGCCTGAGGTGCAGAAATTGACAATCACGGGGCGGGTGCTCGATAGCCGATGCCGCCCTGTTCCTGAGGCGGTTGTAGAGCTATGGCAGCGGGATGCCTACGGTAAATGGGGCGTGGCGAGCAACGCTTCGCGTGCGACACCCTATCCCGTGTTTGCCGGAGCAGGGCGCGCCATCACTGATGGCGATGGTGAATTTACCTTCATTACGGCTTTTCCGGGCGTAGAGACCTTAAAAATCAAAAAAGATCTCTATGTGCCGCAGGCTCCCAAACTTTATGTACGCATTAACCCTGCGTATGAGGCTGATTTCAGTACGGTGCTCTTTTTTGATAATGACCATCGCAATGAAACAGACGCCCTGTACAGTAAGCTGCAATATGCGCAACGCCGAAGCTTGCTGATTGGGCTAATACCTACTGCTGATGGCAATCTTGCTGGCTCCGTGCAACTCGTGCTGCCGGGGCAGGCGCGTTATCGCACCTATTAAAAATCCCGTTAAAAAGGAGAAGGCAATGGCATCCGTTACTATTTATAGCACCAATTACTGCCCTTATTGCACGCGCGCAAAAGAACTGCTGAAAACAAAGGGGCAGGCCTATACTGAAATCAACGTAGAAGAAGATGCTGCGCGCGAAGCAATGATTGTCAAGGCCGGTGGGCGCCGGAGTGTGCCGCAGATTTTTATCAACGACATCCATGTTGGTGGCTTTGATGACCTGCACGCACTCGACAAAGAAGGTAAGCTAGAAGCAATGCTGCGCGCAGATTAAATTCCCGCGCTATTCCTTGTTGCTTCTATGTCGCAGGCGTGCTGCGAATGGGTGTCCTCCGTGCAGAATCGTGATTTTCCGTAGAGTTACTTATACACAGCGCTAGCATCTGATGTAACAACAACATTATGGGTGCTTATGTTCTGGCTTTACTTCGCGCGCGATTTTTATCGAGCAGGTAATCTGCAGGTTAATACAAGCAGAAATACTGAGGCTTATCCGATATGGGAGTCTATTCTTCCCGCGGCGGCCTCCGTCTATGGATCACAAGTTGCGACAGTGATTTTTGAATCGTCGTCCAAGGATCGGAAGGTGGCTTCTGCCGAGGCTGCCGTGATAGAGGAAAACCCCGCAATGGCCGCATTGCCGCATAGCAGCCCGAACGCCTGGCTTTTGAACGGATCACAGGCTTGAGCAGCGGTGAGTGTGCAGGGCACGACTGGATTCATGCTGTCCATACCGATCAGCAATATGCCTTTAACGAGGCGCTGTTGCAGGCAGAGCAGGGACTGGATCAGCGCTGCCTTGTACAGGCATGCAGCATTCATGGTCAGGAAAGCTGGCGCTGGTTGTTGGTGGATATTCGGGCCGCCACCCCCAAACAGCCCTATGTCATGGTGCTCTGGCGTGATTTGAGTGAGCAAAAAGCACTGGAAGAAACTTTGCAGCAGGTCGAGCAGTCTCTGACGATGAGCGAGCGCAGCCGTTCTGCGTTTCTTTCAAGCATGAGCCATGAACTCCGCACGCCACTCAATGCGATCATGGGTTTTTCGGAGATGATGAAGTCCGGCGTTTTTGGCCCGCTTGAGAACCCCACTTATGCGCAATACGCAGCAGATATTCATGACTCTGGTTCGCTATTGCTGAACAAGGTGAACGATTTGCTTGATATCGCCAGCATGGACTCCGGCGGCATGGAGATGGAGGAGGTGCAGTTTTTTCTTCCTGAGTTGCTGGCTGAGGCTATTGAGATGCACTCGCACCAGGCATTCCGTCGCGGACAGCAGCTGAAGCTCGATTGTCCCCATGCCCTTACCTTGCATGCAGACC
>JAUIBB010000136.1 GCA_030427685.1 Alphaproteobacteria bacterium | reverse complement strand
GCCCACGTTTGGTGTATTTAACCAGCCCCTGTTCGCGCATTTTGGCTAGATGCTGGGAGAGGGCAGAGCTTGATAAATTAACTAAATCAGCAAGTTCTCCAACGGATCTTTCCGCTTTGACAAGATGGCAGAGAATCATCAGCCGCTTGGCGTTGGCCAATAGCTTCAGCATGGCCTCAGCCCTGCTTGCATTGCGGGTCATGATCTCCAGGCTTTCGGTGGTAAAAGTATTTTTCATGTTGACATAATATTAGTGGTTGCTAAATTAATCAACCGAAAAAACATTAGCCATCTGGAGGTCATTATGACGAAATCTTATCCTGACATTACAAAGCGCATCAGTGGAAACATGAAGGAACTTCGCAAGGGGATCCCGGACACGATGCAGGGTTTTTCTGCGATGGCGATGGCGGCATCGAAGGATGGCGTGCTCGACAAAAAGACGAAGGAGTTTATTGCGCTCGCCATTGGCGTTGCTACGCGCTGCGATGGTTGTATCGGCTTTCATAGTGAGGCATTGGTCAAACTCGGCGCCACGCGTGAAGAGCTGGATGAAGTGCTCGGCATGGCCATCTATATGGGCGGCGGGCCTTCGCTGATGTATGCGGCGGATGCGCGCCTTGCTTTCGAGCAATTCGCTGAATTACATGCACCCAAAAGTGAGTGATCATGTTTAGTCTTGATCCTGTCCTTCTCGCCCGTATTCAATTTGCTTTTACGGTAAGCTTCCACATCGTCTTCCCTGCGTTTACCATTGGGTTGGCCAGCTTTCTTGCGGTGGTCGAATGGCGCTGGCTGAAAACAGGAAACGCGTATTTCCGTGATGTTTATAAGTTCTGGGTCAAGATCTTTGCCGTTGCCTTCGGCATGGGGGTGGTGTCGGGCGTGGTGATGAGCTACCAGTTCGGCACGAATTGGTCGGTGTTCTCAGACCGCATTGCCAATGTACTGGGACCGTTATTGGGATACGAAGTGCTGACCGCCTTTTTTCTTGAGGCCTCGTTTCTTGGTATCATGCTGTTTGGCTGGGGGCGCGTGTCGCGGCGCATGCATTTTGTCTCGACCTGCATTGTCGCGGGTGGGACGCTTGTTTCGGCATTCTGGATTCTGGCGGCCAATAGCTGGATGCAGACACCGCAGGGGTTTACCCTCGCGGCTGATGGCCGGTTGATGCCCAGTGATTGGTTGGAAATTATTTTTAACCCCTCCTTTCCATATCGCCTCGCGCATATGGTAACGGCGGCGTATTTAAGCACGGCATTTGTGGTGGGGGGCGTTGGCGCCTTTTACCTCTGGCGTAAGCGCCATATGCCGCAGGCGCGGATTATGTTGGGTATGGCTGCGATTATGGCGGCACTGGTGGCGCCGGCTCAGCTGGCTATCGGCCACATGCATGGTGCGAATACCATGCAGTACCAGCCTGTGAAGGTGGCTGCGATGGAGGGCAACTGGGAGCATACGGCCAATGCGCCGCTCTACCTTTTTGGCATTCCCAATCAGGAAAAAGAGACCACGGAATACGGCCTCACGCTGCCCGGAGGGGCAAGCTGGGTACTGACAGGGTCTGTCGATGGCGTAATCCCCAATCTGAAGTCGTTCCCTGCGGATGAGCGTCCACCGGTGCTGCCTGTCTTCTGGAGCTTCCGTGTGATGGTTGGGCTGGGACTTCTGATGATTTGTATCGGGGCAGTCAGTGCTGTGCAGTATGTTCGTGGGAAGCTCTTTACCACCCGCTGGTTGCAGGGGTGGTGGATGCTCATGATGCCCTCTGGCTTCATAGCACTTCTTGCCGGGTGGTTTGTCACAGAAATAGGGCGTCAGCCGTGGACTGCCTATGGCATTATCCGTACGGCGCAGTCTGTTTCCCCAGCGATTCTGGGACCGCAGGTGGCGTGGTCATTACTGGCCTTTGTCGTCATGTATACGTTCGTGTTCGGTGCTGGCAGCTATTATATCTTAAAGCTGATTGGTAAAGGTATTCCGACGGCAGATGATAAAGAGCAATATTATCGGCATGGGGTAGAGGCTTCCGTGATTGAAGCATCTACTTCGCGGGAGGATGGCAATGTTTGATTTTTCTTCGATGGTCGATCTGCCGCTTATCTGGGGGTTGCTGATTGCTACGGCGATTTTTCTGTATGTGTTCCTCGACGGGTTTGATCTGGGGATCGGCATTCTGTTTCCATTCGCGCCATCGGATAAATGCCGTGATCGGATGATGAATTCCATCGCGCCCTTCTGGGATGGCAATGAAACCTGGCTGGTGCTGGGGGGAGGGGGGCTTTTTGCGGCCTTTCCGCTGGCGTACTCCATCCTCATGCCTGCGTTTTATATTCCCATCATTGTCATGCTGCTTGGGCTTATTATGCGTGGCGTGGCTTTTGAGTTTCGCTTTAAGGCCGATGGCGCCTCCCGGCGTGTGTGGGATTATGCCTTTCATTTTGGTTCACTCGGTGCAGCATTCTGTCAGGGGACTATCCTCGGGGCGTTTGTGCAGGGCGTTGCGGTGGATGGGCGGAATTTTTCCGGTGGGCCATTCGACTGGGCAACCGGATTTTCGATCATGACAGGGATCGCCGTTGTGTTTGGTTATGCGTTGCTGGGGTCGACCTGGCTGGTGATGAAAACCGAAGACATCACGCAGGAATGGGCGCGCAAGGTTGCGTCCTACGTGCTGGGCTTTGTCGGCATCTTTATGGCGCTGGTGAGTATGGCCATGCCATTCCTGAACGCGCGGATACAAGGGTTCTGGTTTAGTGCGCCTAATATTTACTATCTGGCGATTATCCCCGTGCTTACGGTGGCACTGTTTTGGATGGTCTGGCGCGACTTGCATCGTCAGAAGCGTGAATACCGTCCCTTCCTTGCCAGTATGGGGGTTTTCCTGATGGGATATCTTGGCTTGGGGCTGAGCCTCTTTCCGTGGATCATTCCTTTCCACTATACCATCTGGGATGCAGCGGCATCGGGGCCGGGGCTTTCCTTGATGTTGGTGGGTGTGATCCCTGCATTGCCATTGATTCTGGGCTACACGGCCTATTGCTATTATATCTTCCGGGGTAAAACCAGCCATGAGCATAGCTATTAATCGCGTCGGGCGCTGGTTCGATGCTCACCCAAAAGCCAGACAGTGGGCATGGTTTGTCGCGCTCTGGTGTGGTGGGGTCGCGACGGTGGTAGCCGTAACCTATCCGATCAAACTACTGATTCGGAGTGTTGGTTAGCGCGTTCGCAGCCTCTCCCTCTGGCGATGAGGGGGATTCCTTTTGTGTATCGTTAGATTGTTGGCTCGGTGGTCTTATCCACGCTGGGTGCCGGCTCGTCTGTTGTTGCGGGGGGCTGAGCTGTTGGTTCGGATATGTTCTGAGCAGGTTCTTCGGACGAGGCCTCCTCTGGGAGCGCGAGAATGTGGATCTCTACGCGTTGGAAGCTGGTGATGCCTCGCTGCTGCTCATCTTTGCGTTGGCGGCGGCTGCGATATTCTGCGCGTGGTTCGGCTTCGATTCCGGCAGCGCGGACAGCGGCGAGCACCTTCATCGCACGACGGTAGGCCAGCGAGCTGTTATTGAATTGCTCGAACTCACCCACGGTATTAGCGAAGCCTACGACCTCAACTTTTCGTGCATCCCAACGGTGGAGTGCCCAGATGCTATCGCCCAGTTGTTCTTCCTCGGCTTGTGACGGTGTGTCCGCACCCATCTCATAAAGGACAGGAGGGAGCGCCCGGAAAGGGGGCACCACTTTGATTGTCCAGCCGGGATAGCGTGTGTTGAGGCTGATCTCGAACTGGCGAAGGGTGGTGA
>JAUIBB010000135.1 GCA_030427685.1 Alphaproteobacteria bacterium | reverse complement strand
CTCCGGCGCAACAAGTTCGCCTTTTAGTAGGTGTGACTTTTTTTGAAGAAAAAATTTTATTGGGGGTGTAGCTCAGTTGGTTAGAGCGCCTGCCTGTCACGCAGGAGGCCGCGGGTTCGAGTCCCGTCACTCCCGCCACTAAAAAAGGCGCTCCGCAAGGGGCGCCTTTTTTAGTGGTGGATGGTCTGGCGCAAGAAAGCACATTCCCGCGCCAGGCGCACCCTTATCCCCTGCGATATAAAAACATATGTAGGGCATTCTTGAATTGAGTCTGTGGGAATTATCAGATATCGACACGGGATGATGATGTATGCGCTGCTGTTCCTTTTTGTCCTTTCCACCCTTGCGCTGGCATGGCATGCGCTGCAATGGCGCGCCAAGCGCAAGCAGCGCGGCATCTTTGGCCCGTGGCCGGTGAAAAAGCACAGGCTGGAAGACCTCGACCCCGTGTTTATCAAGACGGAGCATGGCTCGCAGCACGGCACGCTGGCCAGCATTATCGGCAATGATGGCTTTCTTGGCAGCACCAGCGACACAGAGGCGTGGATCCTGGCAGTGTTGGCCAAAAAAGCATCGCGCATGTTCGAGTTCGGCACCTGCTCGGGCCGCACGACCTATATTCTTGCGGTGAATTCCGCACCGGATGCGCAGATCCACACGCTGACCCTCGCGCCGGACCAGAAAACCGAATACACCCGCACGGATCAGGACGACGCACTGGCCACCGCCGCCGCGCTAAAGGAATCGCAGTTTACACGCTTTTACTATACGGACACACCGGTAGCGCCAAAAGTGACGCAAATTTTTAACGACAGTAAGCAGTTTGATGAGTCGAGCTACCACGGCACCTGCGACCTGATTTTTATTGATGGTTCGCACGCCTATTCTTATGTTGTCAGCGATACCGAAAAAGCATTTCGGATGGTAAAGCCCGGTGGATTAATCCTTTGGCATGACTATAAAGGGCCGCGTGTGGCAGCAGGCGTATTCAAGGCGCTGAACGAGTATAGTCACATCCATGACCTGATGCATATCGCAGGGACTACACTGGTTGCTTATCGCGCGCCGTAGCTATTGAGCGAGGTCATCCGTGGTGGCCTTGACGACCAGTTCAAGGGCGAGGTCACGCAGGGTATTCTCGACAGCCTGATCGACATGCGGTTCATTTAGCAGTAGCACTGCCAGTTCCTTGATGCGGCTCTGGATAGCCATATCAAGCGCATGTTTAAAGGTGGGGCTTACGGTATAAAATCCACCGCCGGCGGTTACATAGATATTCACGTCATCATCGTCGCGGACGCCGTTATTGTTTGCGTCGACCCAGATATCAAGGCTATCGTCGCGGCGAGTGACTTCGACGGCAGTCTGGCCAACAAATGACATACGGTGCTCCATTGTGTGCAATGATCTCACCTTCAGTGTAACGCGTTGGGATTAAGATTAGGTTAATTGCGGGGTATGATTTTTTTTAGGCCGCTTGCGAGGCGTTGTATTCAGCAATTGCCTGGAGGAAAAACGCCCCATAGCGCTCGGCCTTGCGCTCGCCAACACCGCTGACCTGCATCAGATCTTCAGGAGTGGAGGGCTGGCGGACAGCCAGTTCACGCAGGGTTTTATCGTGGAAAATGACATAGGGCGGCAAATTTTGTGCTTTGGCGAGTTGTAATCGAAGTGACTTCAGTGCGTTAAATAGCTCGGGCGCGGCATCGCTATCATACGCGACGCCCAGCTCTTTCGCGAGGCTCTCTTTATGCTTTCGTGCCTTGCCCTTGCGGTGCGTTATATGGCGCAAAGGAAGCGTGGGGCGTTCTTTCAGGAAGGTTGCCCCTTCTGGCGTGAGTTTTAGTCCGCCATGCTCGCCTGCCGAGGTGAGGTAGTTGAGGGCAACCAGTTGTCGGAAAATCCCCTGCCACTCATGGATGCCATATTCGGTGCCAATGCCAAACGTACTGACCTTGGTATGGCCGAATTGTTCCATTCGACTATCGACTTTCCCAAGCAGGACATTGATGAGGTATTGCACCCCAAAGCGCTGCCCTGTCCGATAAACGCAGGAGAGGGCTTTTTGCGCGGCAATGCTGCCGTCGAAGGTTGCTGGCGGTGTATCGCAGCAATCGCAGTTGCCGCAGGGCGCACTGTCATCGCCAAAGTAGCGCAGCAGGATCTGGCGGCGGCAGCCCGCCGTTTCACAGAGGCCCAGCAGCGCTCCGAGCTTCTCATGCTCAATCCGCTTTTGCATGTCCGGGGCATCGCCTTCTTCGATGAAATTGCGTTGGAGTACGACGTCTTTCATGCCGTAGAGCATCAGCGCTTCGGACGGCAGCCCATCGCGTCCAGCACGACCGGTCTCCTGATAATAGGCCTCGATATTCTTAGGGATATTCGCATGGATGACAAAGCGCACGTCGGGCTTGTCGATGCCCATACCGAAGGCAATGGTCGCAACCATCACAATTGCCTCATCACGCAGGAAGCGCTGTTGGTTTTGTTGGCGCACATCAGCGGGTAGTCCCGCATGGTAGGGTAGGGCGGTGAAGCCCTCCGAGACAAGGTGTGCGCACATATCCTCGACACCTTTGCGTGAGAGGCAATAGACAATCCCTGCTTGCCCGGCATGAGACTCGCGGATGAACTGGGTGATCTGCTGCTGGGCGCTGTGGCGCTCTTCAATGCGGTAATGGATATTGGGGCGATCAAAGCCAGAAATGAATTGGGGGGACCCGTGTAGCCCCAGCTTTTCAACAATATCCCGACGGGTTGGGGCATCCGCCGTAGCCGTCAGGGCAATGCGCGGGATGTTCGGGTAGCGCTCGGCCAATAGCGATAGTCCGATATAGTGGGGGCGAAAGTCATGCCCCCATTGCGACACGCAATGCGCTTCGTCGATGGCAAAGAGGGCGATGGGGGATGCATCGAGCAGCGCAAGGAATTCATCCATCAGCAGGCGCTCTGGCGCAACATAGACAAGGTCGATCGTGCCATTGCGGATGGCGGCCTTGGTTTCGGCCACCGCACGTGGGTCGATATTCGAGTTGATTGCAGCAGCGCGAATGCCTAGCTCGTTCAGTGCCGCGACCTGATCTTGCATCAGTGCAATCAGTGGAGAGACAATAATGCCAACCCCAGCTCGGCACAGTGCAGGAATCTGGTAGCACAGCGACTTGCCCGCCCCGGTCGGCATCAAAACAAATGCGTTCTTGCCAGCGATCACCGCCTCGATCGCCGCCTGCTGGTGTCCGCGAAAATTCGGGTAGCCAGCGTTCGCTGGGAGCCGAAGTCATTTTTGTTTTTATGCATCGGTTTATCACACCCTAGTTGCGTCTCGTTCGCAACTGCGAAAAAATGCTTCTCGCGTAAGGCTTAGTTCGCTATAAGCGGCGAAAGTTTAGAAAAAAAAGAGGTCGCATGGAAGCCGTCGTCCAATCTTATTTTCCGGTACTGGTATTTTTGGCAATTGCCGGAGCACTGTCGTTCATCATGATCGCAGCCCCGTTTTTGCTTGCCCGGTTGAAGCCGGATGCAGAAAAGCTATCGCCCTATGAGTGCGGGTTCGAGCCATTCGATGACGCGCGTGGCCGATTCGATGTCCGCTTTTACCTTGTCGCGATTCTGTTCATTATTTTTGATCTTGAGGTGGCCTTTTTATTCCCTTGGGCGGTAAGCCTTAGCAAAATTGGGATGCTCGGCTTCTGGTCGATGATGATCTTCCTCGGTATTCTCACCATCGGGTTCCTCTATGAGTGGAAAAAAGGGGCGCTGGACTGGGAGTAGCAGGTAGCGCCTACGGGCATTTGAAAGAACAACGTTAGAGTAGAAAAAATGACGCAATTGATTACCCAGTCCACTTCTGCCCCCCTCGCGCCC
>JAUIBB010000134.1 GCA_030427685.1 Alphaproteobacteria bacterium | reverse complement strand
AATGGGATCATAATTTTCCAGATTCTTTTCCTCAGGCGCAGACCAATCCACAAGAAGTTTGGTGCTACCCCGATGAAGCGCTTGCAGAGTTTCGCCGCTGGATGCGTGAAACCTACATTGGCGAGGGTAAATTCATCAATTATGTGAACAGCAAGGTGAAGCAGAAAGAGCTTCCGCCATCATTTGCGCAACTGGCGATTGCCGCATACAACCAGAATGATAGCAACTAGGACTCCATAGGGCGCATCAGGATGCGTTAGGACATATTCTCTGGTGGGTGGGGTGCTAAATAGCAAATATGCGCCGTATGGCGAAATTTGACGCCTTTACGTGTTTGCATCGAAGGTGAGGGTGTGCTATAAGAAATAGGCCGTAGCAAAAGTTGTTGGAACCTGCGCTACAGCCTATCGAAGTCTGAATTTCAGTGTAGCAAATCCATGCGTTTTTGCAAGCGGATTTTGCATTTCCAGTAAGTTCAGAAGTTTAGATTTCGCCGCGTTGTGCGGCTGAAATGCCTGTATATCGTCACGAGGGGATGATGTGCGGGTAAAGGCGGGGGAGTGCATAAAGTATTTTGCGGTACTTGCACTCACCCCTAGCAACCCCCTCAGATGAAAGGGCACATTTATGGGTCTAAAGACCGTATTTGTACGTGCTTATCATCGTTTCCGCTACGGTAAGTGGGAAACAGTGATTCAGCACTATCGCAGCGCTCCTAGTCACTAGGTAGGCATCTGCACAGCCGGAACGGGTGGTGTATTTAAACCCGTTCCGGTTTATTGTCTATCATAATCGTACTACACCGGAAGATATTAATAAAGAGTTAATTTCTAGCCATTACGCAACAATGTTGTATGATTTTCTGGCTAGTTAGGTATATAGGCCCCGTTTATTTCATGGGTGGGGCTACGGGGAGCTATTCCCATCTATCTTGCCATCATTCCGGTAATGCTAGGGCTGGAGGGGCATTATTTCAACATCGCCTTTATCGTTGTGATTTGCTCACTACTTCTTCAGGGCTGGACAATCAGACCCGTAGGCAGAATGCTTGGCGTTAAGAGCAGTCAAGGAACAAGAGAGCCCTGATTGTATGCTCTTCATTAGCACTCATATGGTTGACTTGGGAGATTTTGGCTGAAGAATTTTTGATACTATGAATCAGGAACTTATCATCCGCCGGGGTTCTGAATTTGTCTGCCGAACTCCATTATCAACCCCTCAAATTTCCTGTTGTACATAACGGCGTTTTCGCGTAGCGTGCCGCCCATCATAGGGGAGTAACCGTTTCTCCTCCCCGGAGAGAGAAAATGTCAACATACTTGACCCGATAGGGGCATGGCATTTTCAGCCGGTGACGGCTTGGTGAGACCTACGATATCGGCAACCGCTCATGGCTGGGCGTGGTTGCTCGTATCGTATGGTTATCAGGCCCGGCCACTGGAGAGATCGATGTCTTTTTCACCGTTATTTGCTATTTTTGTGACCGTGTTTCTTGCCGAGTTGGGCGACAAAACACAGTTTGCCGCCATGCTGTTCGCCAGTAAAGGCGAGCAGAACCCGTGGCTGATATTCATGGCGGCGTCACTGGCGCTAGTGGCATCTACCGCCATTGCCGTGGTGCTCGGCACCTGTGCCGCAAAACATCTGGATGCTGTGCCGCTCCGTCTGATTGCCGGCGTGGGGTTTATCCTCATCGGCGGCTGGACAATACTGGAGCATTTCCGCGCGTAGCCGACCTACCCTTGCGCCTCCGTGTATTGTTCGTAAGCGAGCATGGCGTCTGCTGCGTACATCAGGGAAGGGCCGCCGCCCATATAGATGGCCATGCCAAGGGTTTCCTCAATCTCTTCACGCGTGGCGCCGAGCCGCACCAGTGCCTCGGTATGAAAGCCGATACAGCCGTCGCAACGGGTGGAGATGCCGATCGCCAGTGCAATCAGTTCTTTCGTCTTTTTATCCAGCGCGCCATCTGCTGTAGCGGCTTTGGCCAAGGCGCTAAAGCCCTGCATGGTATCGCCGATGTCACTGCGCAGGGTTTTCATGTTGCTGGAAATACGTTTGGTAATCTCAGGGTAGTTCTTACTCATGCTTTGCCTCGTGGGTTAAATAAATTCTACTTGATTAATTTAGCATATTCTCATATATTGTCAATATGAAAAGAGATGAAGCCACCGATGAACTGCTGGCAATGGAGCGCAATGCTGCCGAGGCCGAAGCGATGCTGAAATTGCTGGCCAATCGCAAGCGCCTGATGATTCTGTGTCATCTGGTCAAAGAGGATAAAACCGTGAGCGCTTTGTCAAAAAGCGTTAATTTATCGCATTCTGCTATGTCTCAGCATCTGGCGCGCATGCGCGGGCAGGGGCTGGTATCGGCGGAGCGTCGCGGGCAGGAAATGCTCTATCAAATCGCTAGCCCGGAGGTCAGGGCGATCCTTTCCACGCTTTATTTGATCTATTGCAGGCCGTAAAATAAACATTAGATAATGCTAATATAGGGGATAGTTATGCCAATATCGGAAATAGGCGCTGAGACCGCTAAATCATGGATGGATGCCGGGGAAGCGGTGGTGCTGGATGTGCGCGAACCGGGTGAATATGCGGCATCGCACATCCCCGGCGCCACGTTGCTGCCGCTGGGGCAGGCATGCTGCGGCGCATTGCCGGATTATCAGGGCAAAAAACTGGTGATTCACTGCCAGTCTGGCAAGCGCGGGCAAATGGCCTGCACCAAACTGCTGGAAGAAACCGCTGATATGGAGCTCTATCATTTGCAGGGCGGTATCGCAGCGTGGAAGGAGGCGGGGCTGCCGGTGGAGTCTTCAGGCTCGAACCTGCTGCCGCTGGATCGTCAGGTGCAGCTGGCCATCGGGGTGCTGCTGATTCTCGGCAGTGTGCTGGCTGCAACGGTGAGCTCATCCTTTCTGTGGTTGACCGGCCTGATAGGCGCAGGGCTAAGCGTTGCCGGACTGACTGGCTTCTGCGGCCTGGCGATGGTGCTGGCAAAAATGCCGTGGAATCAGGCAGGCGCGACCAGTTGTTGTGCGAAGGGATAGCCGCACCACGCGGTTGACTGGTCTGCTGTCTGGGTCTATGCCTGTGGCATGCAATACCGGACGCTTGGCAATACCGACATAAAGGTCAGCCTGCTCTGCCTCGGCACCATGACATGGGGCGAGCAGAACAGCGAAGCTGAAGGGCATGCGCAGCTCGACCGCGCGGTGGATGCCGGAATCAATTTCATCGATGCGGCGGAGATGTATCCCGTCCCGCCGAAGCAGGAAACGCAGGGCAGCACGGAGTGCATTCTGGGCAGTTGGCTGGCCGGGCGCAGCGACCGCGATCAACTGATCGTCGCCAGCAAGGTGACTGGCCGCTCGGCGGAATTCGGCTATCTGCGCGGCGGCGCGCGCCTGACCCGCGACCAGATATTTGAGGCGTGTGACGGCAGCCTGCAACGCCTGCAAACCGATTATATTGATCTCTATCAACTGCACTGGCCGGAGCGTGCCACCAACTTCTTTGGTCGTCTCGGCTATACGCATGGCGGCGACGACGGTGTGCCGCTGCAGGAGTCACTGGAGGCGATGACCGAACTGGTGAAGGCGGGGAAGGTACGCCATATCGGGATTTCCAATGAGACGCCGTGGGGCATGGCCGAATGCCTGCGCCTGTCGCGCGAGATGGGGCTGGCGCGCGTCGTCAGTATTCAGAATCCGTATAATCTGCTCAACCGCACCTTCGAAGTCGGGCTGGCCGAAATGGCGATCCGTGAGCAATGCGGGCTGCTGGCCTATTCGCCGCTGGCCTTCGGGATGCTGAGCGGGAAATACATCGACGCCGCGCCGCCGGACGGACGCCTGACGCTGTTCAACCGCTTCCAGCGTTATAATAA
>JAUIBB010000133.1 GCA_030427685.1 Alphaproteobacteria bacterium | reverse complement strand
ATTAAAAAAAGCCATGCGTTTGGCGCATGCCTCGCCTGTGAAAACGGTGCGCCTCATCCACTCTTAAAGGGCGCATAACACCTCCAACAGCGTCACCAGACACGCTGCAACATAGAGGAGGGGATGATGCGCTACAGACTACGTACACTGTTTCTGCC
The DNA here is from genome assembly GCA_030427685.1 of Alphaproteobacteria bacterium. Classification (GTDB taxonomy): domain Bacteria; phylum Pseudomonadota; class Alphaproteobacteria; order Rickettsiales; family UBA3002; genus QFOX01. Next base: position 3,760 of record JAUIBB010000133.1, on the reverse strand, counting down.
GCTTGCACTGCTTACCCTTTGCACTGCTTGCGCGGATAATGGAGCGATGAATACTAAAATAGCGGCACTGGAGCCTATGGCACAGACCGCGCCCGTAAGCTGGGAGCAGGCCGTTGCCGCAACCACCACGGTGCGCGTCAACAACACGTCACTGATTTTCATGCGCTAAGCGCTGTGGCTGCGATATTGCTGCTCCGCGTGGCAATAGGGGGCGATCTATAAAAAGGCTAAAAAGCTCCAGTTTTTTGGAGCTTTTTCTTTTCCATCAGAGAGTGCTTGCAATTTGAAAATCCACCGATATATTGCCGACCCTGATTGGTTAAAAATGCGGGCGTAGCTCAGTGGTAGAGTGTCACCTTGCCAAGGTGAATGTCGAGAGTTCGAATCTCTTCGCCCGCTCCAATCACAAAAAAGGGTTCCGAGAGGAGCCCTTTTTTTTGTGATTGGATGGGTGAGGTTTTGCTGAGGACTCTTTGAGTTCGACCATAAGCTTAGCGAGTCCAGTGAGCTTAGCGTTGGCGCGCAGCCGTAGGCGAGCACATCTCTTCGCCCGCTCCAATCCCCTCAAAAAGTAAAAGCCCCTTACGGGGCTTTTGCTTTTTTGCCCCTGATCCTGAGCATGCTATTCTCTAGTGGGCAAGAGGGGGAATTTCGTAGCGCGTCTCAAACACCATTTTAGAAAAAGTGTTGGCATATGCAGGGGGCTGCTGGGTGCGGATGGCACAGGCAAACAGGCCTACAGCAAATTGAGGGAACAGTTTGGCGGCGGTCTGGGCGCAGGCTCTTGGAAGAGGATAAAATCCTGAGCCGGCAGTTTTTACAACCTGAAGATCATTGCCAAGCTCTATAGCCGATTGCAGCCCCTGACGGGTGAACCCTCGCACATGGGGGCCAATAACACCGATACAGCTGGGCTGCATTCCAAGTGTCAGCAGAAGCCGGTTATGCCATGCGGCAAGGTTTGGCACTCCAATCACAAGCATTCCGCCGGGTTTTAGGATGCGTGCCGCTTCAGCTAAAATGAAAAAAATCTCTTTCGTATGTTCCAGCACTTGGTTGGCCATGACGATGTCCATGGAGGCATCTGGGTAAGGGTAGGGATCGCACTCGATATTATGTGCAGTTGCCTTAATCCCGGCAGCTTGTGCACGATCAACGGAAGGGAGATAGAAGTCCAGCCCATAAAGTTGTAATGGCCTGCCGGATGCCTGTTGTATCCCCAACAAGTCATCCCCACTACCAAGGCCAATATCGAGCACGGATGGATTGTCTAGTGTGGCTAGATATTCTGTTGTCCACTTAATGATGATGTGGCGTCCATAATTTAAGTCTTCCGTGCCTGCTTTCAGCTGTGCCAGCCGTTGGTATAGGCTCATGCCTGTTCCTCCATGATATTACTGAGCAGACCATAAACGAGAGGGTGGGCAAGTACAATGTGGGATTCTTTGGTGAGAGGTGCAAAAAGATGGTGATAGCTAGCGCGCAGTCTCAGCTGGATTTGGCTCTGCTTCGGTGCGAGAAGCCCAGCGATTTTTTCCTTGTTGTTCGACCTGTGCGCGGATCGCAGCCGTGATATTCTCACGCGATCCCTTCATTTCCGGGCGCTTCGCAAGGAAGCTGCCGACCTCTGTCACCAGCGCTTCGCGTTGTTGTGGGGTCTGTGCCGCGATGGTTTCTGCTGCAAGTGTTTCAACACGCTGTTGGTCTTCATGGCTTAATGTGCCTACGGCATTGTCTTTGTCTTTATTCGAGATCGCCATCATGTAATCAGCAAGGATATAAGTGCCTGCAGTGACAATTGACCATAGGGGCTTCTTACCGGCTTTATGTTCCTGCACAGCTTTCCACGCCAATAGGCTATCTGTCAGCACCGAGCCATAACCAAAAACACGCAACGGCTTTTCGCGAATCCAATTGACAAAACCGCCCGAGGATTTTTCTGGATTGTCGCTCTCTTTTTTTGCCCTCTCTGGAATCATCAGGGAGAGGCTTTTGACGGCTAACGATGAAATACCATATCCCATTCCCGCATATTCTTTGGGGTTTGCACGATAGGTTTTAATTCCCGCAGCAAGGATTGCCATGGCTCCCGCTGTATAGGCAATCAATGTGCTGGTTGCCGCATTGCGATCGAAGAAGTTTGCTTTCTTGGCCGGCTCTGGAGGCGTGTTGGCAACAGTCTCCAGCCCACTATCTTTCGGGAGCGCGCCAAGCTTCTGCTGAAGGAATTCTGCCGTGGCACGCGAGGTCTCATCCGTGCTTTTCCGTTCTTTGACGCGCCCGAATAAGGTCAGGTTCAGGCCGCCAAGTGTATAGAGCGCGCCACCCAAAAGCGTATAGCGGCCAATGGTTTTTTTGATGCCATCACCCGCCAGCTTTGCTTTTTTAAGGTCGTTGTGCCCTTGCATCAGGAAGCCAACGTCCCCGATCAGGTTGAGCATCCCGGCAAGTTGTAAGCTGTTATGGCGGAAAAAACTGCGAACGCCGGATGTCTTGTCCGGCGCCTTTTCTATAGGCGCAGCATTTTGCTCAGTATTGCTCATCCTTCCATCTTACTGGAAAATAAGTAGGAAGAGCATGAAGATTGTGTGACAGTTGTGCTTTTACGGTATTGATTTTATTGAATAATTTCTTTTTTTAAGGCCTCCAGCAGGGGGGCGAGCACCACTTGCAGAGCGCGTGCTTTGGCCTCATCATAGGCATAAGGCGCTGATTCATTCATGTAATTGCATTGCGCCAATTCCATTTGAACTGCCTGCACCCCCAATTCTGGATTGCCATAGTGACGGGTAATGTAGCCTCCCTTAAAGCGGCCATTATAGACGCTGGAGTAAGGACTGTTTTGGGTGATGGAAATAAGCTTTTCAGCCAGTGCTGCTGGTACGGTTGCGCCATCTGCGGTGCCGAGGTTCAGGTCAGGCAGTTGCCCTTCAAAAAACGCAGGAACGCGAGACGCAATGGAGTGTGCATCAAAGAGCATGCACCGGCCATGCTGGGCAATTTGCGCATCAATCAGGGTGCGAAGCTGCTCGTGATAGGGCTGCCAGTAGGACTGGGTACGCGCGGTAATTTCAGCCGCATCCGGCGCGTGCCCCTCGCGGTAAATCGGGCTGCCGGTAAACAGGGTGGTGGGGCATAAGCCCGTGGTGAACTTGCCCGGATAGAGGGATTGGCCGCTGGGATCACGGTTGAGATCAACTACATAGCGCGAATGCGTGGCCACCAGCATATGCGCGCCCATATCACGGACAAACGCATAGAGCCTATCCACATGCCAATCGGTGTCGGGAAGGGGCTTGGCCTCGGGGGTAAACCGGTCTAGGATCGCGTCAGGCACATAGGTTCCGGAGTGTGGGACACTCACGATCAGTGGGATTGTGCCGGGGAAATAACGATACGGTTCCATGCGCGCATGCTAACCGGTGAACCTATAAGATGCAAGGTAAGGAAACATGAAACAGGCCGCAAAAATGAACGCAACAGCACATGCAATTAAAGCGCCGCACGGCACGAAGCTGACGGCGAAAAGCTGGCTCACCGAAGCCCCCTTGCGCATGCTGATGAACAACCTCGACCCTGAGGTGGCCGAGAATATCCGGGTCGGGCTGATGCCGGACAGCCTGCGCGGGATGCTGTTCTCGCCTCCGGATGCGGGGGCGGAGCTGGATCTGGCGACATCGGTCGGATTTTCGGCGGAGGATCTGGACCGGCTGCCGTCCGAGCTTTCCATGGGCGACCTGCGCAAGCTGGAACTGGCACG
>JAUIBB010000132.1 GCA_030427685.1 Alphaproteobacteria bacterium | reverse complement strand
GTTCTTCAGGGAACAGCACTTCATCCGGGGAATCAATCGCGAAGGTCACGATAATATTGCTGCCCTTCGAGGATTTCTTGCTGTCAATCAGCACGGCGTCCTCGCCTAGTTCACGGCGCGCAAGCTCCATGGCATCTTTGATCGTCGCCGCACTGATTTGCTTCATTTTCATTCAAGCATCCCCACCGTTTTAATCCGCGCACGCGGGTGGATTTCATTCTGGCTAAGCACCAGCGTCTGTGCCCGGAAACGCTCAACAATCGAGCGGACATAAGGGCGGATGCTGGGGCTGGTCAGTAGAATAGGTGACTCACCCTGCAGAGCTAACTCATCGAATTTCTGGCGCACGGCATTGATGAATTCCTGAATCTTGCTGGGGGGCATGGTGAGGGTGCGCTCTTCACCTTCGCCCAGCAGCGACTCAACAAACGACTGCTCCCATGTGGGCGACATGGCGAGGATTGAGATATAGCCTTCCTCGTTGGTCACCTGATGGCTGATCTGCCGTGCCAGTCGCATACGGACATGCTCGGTAATCAGTGAGATGTTCTGACTGATGCGGCTGGACTCGCTGATCGCTTCCATGATGGTGGCCAGATCCCGAATCGAAATCATTTCGTTCAGCAGGTTCTGTAGTACGCGCTGGACACCCGAGACGGAGATCTGTGACGGAATGGTTTCCGAGATCAGCTTCTGCTCCTCTTTGCCGAGATCATCCAGAAGCTTCTGGGTTTCAGCGTAAGAGAGCAGGTCGGCCATGTTCGCTTTAACGGTTTCGGTCAGGTGGGTGGTGACCACGGTTGGTGGATCTACCACGGTGTAGTTACGAAAGAGTGCCTCTTCGCGGTAGTTTTCGGTGACCCACATGGCGGGGAGGCCGAAGGTTGGCTCGATAGTTTCTTCGCCGGGAAGGGTGAGCTTATTACCGGCCGGATCCATCACCAGCAGCATGTCCGGGCGAATTTCACCGCGTGCGGTTTCGACTTCCTTCACTTTCAGGACATAGACATTGGCGGGAAGCTGCATGTTATCCTGAATCCGTACTGGCGGCATGATAAAGCCAAGCTCGCGCGCTACCTGTTTGCGCAGGGCTTTGATTTGCTCGGTCAGGCGATGCCCTTTCTGGTAGTTGATGAGCGGCAGCAGCCCATAGCCTAGCTCCAGCCGAAGGCTGTCCATCAGTAATGCGTCAGTAATTTTTTCTTCTACCGGGGCGGGAGAGCCTGGGGCACCGGGCTCTCCTGGAACGCCACCTGCGGCAGCGGCAGCCTCGGTTGTTTTCGCAAGGTCGTTGTTTTTGTGGAGGTAGAAGGCGAGGTAGCCCGTCAGCAGCGACAGGGTAATGAACGGAGCAAACGGAATCCCTGGCAGTACAGCGAACGAAAACAGTAGGAAGCTGGTGACGCCAAGCGGGGCAGGCATCCGCGAAAGCTGGCCAAGCACCGCCTTTTCTGCTGAGCCGTCTACTCCCGCTTTGGTAACAAGAATACCGGCGGCAGTAGAGACGACCAGTGCGGGAATCTGGCTGACCAGACCATCCCCGATGGTAAGTTTGGTATAGGTTTGTACCGCTGCCGAGAAGCTGAGGTCGTTGATCGCAATGCCGATGACCATGCCACCGATGAGGTTGATAAAGGTAATCAGCAGGCCGGCGATGGCATCCCCACGGACGAACTTGCTGGCACCATCCATTGCGCCGTAGAAGGTGCTTTCATCCTCTAGCTCACGGCGGCGTGCTTTGGCGTCTTTATCGGTGATCAGTCCGGCAGAAAGGTCAGCATCAATCGCCATTTGCTTGCCGGGCATGGCATCTAAGCTGAAGCGTGCCGAGACTTCAGCAATCCGTCCAGAACCTTTGGTAATCACCACGAAGTTAATGATGGTCAGGATCGCAAACACGATGGCTCCGATCAGTACCGAACCTCCGGCCACGAACCCGCCAAATGCCTCGACCACATGCCCGGCAGATCCGGGGCCCTCATGCCCGTGGCTTAAGATTAGACGGGTAGTCGCAATGTTGAGCGACAGGCGCAACATGGTGGAAATCAGGAGAATAGTCGGGAAGGAGGAGAGCTCCAGCGGTTTGGTAACAAACAGGGAGGTCATCAGGATTAGCACAGCTACGGTAATCGAGGTGCCCAGCAGCATGTCAAGCAGCATGGGCGGCACTGGCAGTACCAGCACGCTGATGATTCCGATAACGCCAAGTGCGAAAAAGATATCGCTGCGTTTCGACGCGCTTTTTACGCTTGCACGCATCGCGGGGACGGTGAAGCGTGAAGCAAAGCTGGTGCTCGGTACTTGAGCCATTGGATTACCCTACGTGGTGGACGGGGGGATTCATTGTTGGTAGCCGCCACTGCCGGTTTTGGGCAGAGGTGCTGCATCGTTATATTGGTTCAGCTTGTTTCGTAAGGTGCGAATCGAGATGCCAAGGATTTGTGCCGCTTGTGTGCGGTTTCCGAGGCAATGATTCAGTGTATCGAGGATCAGCTCGCGCTCGACATCATCAACCGTGCGCCCCACGAGGTCGCTACGCTTCCCTGCGGCGGCGGGTGTCGTTGTGGTCGCGGCGGGAGCAGGGGCGCTCTCTTCTTTGCGCTGTGGCAGCAGGATGGCATTTTCGTCGATAGCATTTCCCTGCGCCATCAGCACCGAGCGATGCATGATGTTTTCCAGCTCGCGTACGTTCCCGGGCCAGTTGTGTGATTTCAGCTTGGTAATAGCCTCCGACGTCAGGCGACGCGTCGGCATGCCGTTGGCCTTAGAGTATTTCTCAACGAAATACTCTGCCAGTGGTGGAATATCATCTAGCCGCTCGGCCAGCTTGGCGAGTGGCAGGCTGATGACGTTCAGGCGGAAATAGAGATCTTCGCGGAACGTGCCGCGGCGTACTTCGGCTTCCAGGTCACGGTTGCTGGTGGCGAGGATACGGATGTTGATTTTAACAGGCTTGCTACCACCCACCCGGTCGATCTCACGCTCCTGAATCGCGCGCAGCAGCTTGGCTTGCAGGCCAATATCCATCTCGCTGATCTCATCGAGCAACAGGGTGCCGTTATTGGCTTCCTCGAACTTACCCAGGCGGCGGGAAAGTGCGCCGGTGAATGCACCCTTCTCATGGCCGAACAATTCAGACTCCATGAGGTTGGCAGGAATGGCGGCGCAGTTGACCGCAATGAAGGGCTTGGTGGCACGGGCGCTTTTATTATGGATGTAGCGCGCGATGACTTCTTTTCCGGTGCCGGACTCGCCCGTAATGAGGACGCTGGCATCGGAGGGGGCGATTTGTTCGGCCATGGCAAGGGTGCGCTTCATGGCTTCCGAACCGTGGATGACGGCATGGGTTTCTTCGGAGATCGCCTCCAGCACGGCGGCAATCAGCTCTTCATCGGGTGGGAGCGGAAGGTACTCTTTTGCCCCGGCACGAATGGCATTGGCCGCCGCCTTTGCGTCGATCTCGATACCGCAGGCGATCAGCGGCACGGTGATACGTTCGGCAGCCAGCATGCCTACGAACCGGGCGATATCCTGATGTACTTCAATCAGGATCACATCAGCGCCCTGACCTTCGCAGAGCATCTGGTAGGCTCCGTCGATATCCGAAATCTGCGCCACTTTTGCGCCGCGATCCCGGGCAATTTTGCTAGCAGCACCAAGCTGCCCACCAAGATCGCCAACAATTAATAAACGCATAACACACCTCTTTTTTTATTCGCGTTCGCGCCGGTTGCCGTGGTTTGGCGGTCGGCCCTCACCCTTACTTCTCTGGCTTGATGATCTCTGTCATCGTGACACCAATTTTATCTTCAACAACGACGACTTCGCCGCGTGCGACGAGACGGTTGTTGACAAAAATATCGACGGGTTCACCGACTTTACGGTCTAGCTCGACCACGGCACCACGCCCCAATTTCAGCAGCTGTTGCACCT
>JAUIBB010000017.1 GCA_030427685.1 Alphaproteobacteria bacterium | reverse complement strand
TACTGCTCGGCGGGCCAGCGCTTCTCGGGACGGTGCGCCGCACCGCCAGGCACCAACAGAGCATAAGCGCCTGAAGGCCTGCCATCGGGCGCTTCTTCCGCCAACCAGCTGACATCCGGCAACCCTACCTTATCAATCCCCGTTAGCCCTAACTGTAACGACAGATTCTCAAGCGTGTGTTTTTCATGCCGTGCCGGATCGGTGTAGCCATGGCTGGCAAAGCGACTGACATTTGAAATACTGGGACGTGGACGCGCCAGCAGCCACTGATAAAGGGTAGAACGTGTAGAGGTCTGAAGATCGTAGACCCAATCCCACGTATGCAGCCGCAAGAGCTTGTACAGCCGACGAATGCCGCGGCGGTCAAACCATTTCGGCTTGGTATCAATCAGCACTTCATCAAAATACGGGCTGGCCGCCAGCAATTCAGCAAACGGGCGAGTGGTCAGGCAGGTAATATGAGCATCCGGGTGATGCGCACGAATAGCGGCAAACCCGGCAGTGGCCAGCACCACATCGCCCAATGCACCATGTTTGATAACCAGTATATGCGACTTTTCCATGAATTCCCCTTGAGATGGCCAGACAAAATAGTCCTAGCAACTTTGCCTGCGCAACGAAAGCGGGAATAATGCTATTGTGGGCACTTAGCCTTGCTGAAGAGCCGAAAAAAGTTTTCGGTCGTAATCCGCGCGATATCCTCAACCGCTACCGACTTGATTTCAGCCAGACGCTGCGCGGTAAATGCTGTATATGCAGGCTCGCACGGCTTACCCCGATGCGGCTCAGGCGCCAGATACGGCGAGTCCGTTTCAACCAATAATCGCTCTAATGGGACCCCCGCAAAGCTATCGCGCAGGGCTTGCGATTTTTTAAATGTAATGATCCCGGAAGCCGAAATATATCCGCCAATTTCCACTGATTTTTCAGCTAAATAGGATGAAGAGCTAAAGCAATGGATTAAGAAGCGAAACGGGCTTTCCTGATAGGCTTCGGTCAGAATCGCCACGGTATCTTCATCTGCATCACGGCTATGCACAATGACCGGCAAGTCAAGCTGTCGCCCTACGGCAATATGCCGCTTAAATAACTCCTGCTGCGCTTTACGGGGGCTGTGCTCATAGTAGTAATCCAACCCCGTCTCGCCAATGCCGATGACCTTTGGATGATCGGCCTCCCGAAGCAGCTCTTCTTCAGAAATATCCTCGTGTGGCTCGGCTTCATGTGGGTGAATACCAATGGAGCAGTAAATTTCAGGATAGGCGGTAGCCAGCGCTTTTACGGGAGCAAAATCACTGCGCTGGGTCGAAATCGTCTGCATCACCCCCACCCCCGCAGCCTTTGCTCGCGCCAGCACTGCGGCGGTATCCGCAAGGTCAGGATAGTTCAGGTGGCAGTGCGAATCGACCAGCATCACGCCGCATCCGCCATCAGGCGTGGGAACACCCCTTCTGGCTTAGGCAGCGCTGTACCCGGTACCAACGCAAATTCAGGCGTCAGGTGACAAAACATCCGCCGATCCTGGGGAACGGCTAACTGATCGAGCAACTTACTGGCCGCATCTGGTGTAAAGGGCTGCAACATAATCGCAATACAGCGAATTGCTTCTGCCAGATGATACAGCACCGTATGCATACGTGCGGGATCTGTCTTTTTGAGGGTCCACGGAGCCTCGCGGTCGATATATTCATTCGCGGCAGAGGCCATCGACAATACGGCACCGATCACTTCGGCAAACTTACAGCGCTCCATTTGATCGCGCGCCTTCGCTGCACCCTCAACATCGGTTACCTGTACTAGATCCATCAGCACCTTGTCTTGCTCCAGCAATTTGCTGTCATCACGCATAGGCACGGCCTCGCCACAATTCTTGGCGAGCATGGAAAGGGTGCGTTGCGCAAGATTGCCAATGTTATTGGCCAGATCGGCATTGATCCGATCAAACATCGCCCGGCGCGAGAAATTGCCATCAGAGCCAAAGGGCACTTCGCGCAGCAGGAAGTAGCGCGTTTGATCCAGCCCGTATTTCTCCACCAGATGCGCCGGAGCAACCACATTACCAATGGATTTGCTCATTTTCTCACCTTCGATGGTCCACCAGCCATGGGCAAAAATACGCTTTGGCAGCTCCATTTTCGCAGACATCAGGAAGGCAGGCCAGTACACCGCATGAAAGCGCAGGATGTCTTTACCCACCATGTGCAGATCAGCCGGCCAGAAGCCATCTGACGCGGTGAAATAGTTCGTCAGCGCATCCAGCCAGACATACATGATATGTTTGGAATCACCGGGAACCGGTACGCCCCACTCGAACGTCGTCCGCGAAATCGATAAGTCTTTGAGGCCGCCCTTTACGAAGCTCAACACCTCATTTCGCCGTGATTCCGGCAGGATAAAATCCGGATTCGCAGCATAAAAATCAAGCAATGGCTGCGTATATTTACTCAACCGGAAAAAGTAGCTGGGCTCTTCTACCCACTCAACTTCAGCGCCGGTAGGCGCTTTTCCATCTACCAGCTCGCTTTCCTGATAGAAGGCTTCGTCACGCGTAGCGTACCAGCCGGCATAGGATCCAAGGTAAATGTCTCCCGCAGCTTCCAGTCGCTTCCACATAGCCTGTGCGGCATCACGATGACGCACTTCCGTTGTCCGGATAAAATCATCGTTCGTAAGCTGCAACACCTGCCCCATTTCACGAAAATGCTCGGACACTTCATCGACAAAGGCCTGCGGCGGGATTCCGGCATTCTTAGCAGACTTCTCGACTTTTTGCCCGTGCTCATCCGTACCGGTGAGGAACTTCACCTCACGCCCATCCAGTCGCATATAGCGCGCAATCGCATCGCAAGCGACGGAGGTATATGCATGCCCTAAATGCGGCTTGTCGTTCACATAATAGATGGGGGTCGTGATGTAATAGCGATTGGTCATCTCTTATCCGTCATTCCCCAGCTTGCAGCGCAGTGCCGGGGAACCTTTATAAGTGGCGGTGGCTCCTGAATACCCGTTCTTGCAAAAGCAATACGGGCGACGAGGATGTGTATGGCCTAAGCCGCCATCCTGTCAAGCTGCGCGGGATCACAGAGCAGGCGAATCGTATAGCGCTTATCAAGGTTAAAAGTCTCGGTCTCATGGATCAGGCGTGTCCCGCGCTCTAACCAGCTTGTACGCAAAGCGGGTGGGGTTGCCGCAGCAATCGCCGCCAGCATGGCAGCTTCTTTATGGAAGACAGGCAGTGGCTCCCCGTGCGAATGCAGGGTCAGCCGCTGCATCGCCAGATTCCAACAGTGCAAAAGCGTATTCCATGCTTCCGGGGACTTTTTAGCGACTGCAGCATCTGCGAACTGCTGGCGCATTGCGACCGTTGCATCTGGTGACATCGCCTTTAGCCATGCCTCATACAAGGCCGGTGCATTTTCGCGATGCAGGGTAATCGCGTGCCCGGGGGCACCGTAACTCAGCGCATAGAGTGCTGCATGTTCATAATCCGGAATAGTGGGTGCAATATGGCTTAGCACCTCGCCAAAAGCAGTCCGGTCGGGCGCATCAAGTGTGAAAGTACGGCAGCGCGATTTGATCGTAGGTAATATCCCGCCCAGTGAATGGCATACCAGCAGCAGGATCGCCCGTTCTGGCGGCTCTTCAAGAATTTTTAAAAGTGCGTTGGCGGCATTGATATTCAATTGATCAACCGCATCCACAATTACCACACGCCATGCGCCCTCAGCAGGGGTCAGGCTCAAAAATTCTGGAACGCGTCGCGCTTCATCGACCGTAATGCTGGATTTTTCGACATGTTTTTTTGCGTCATATGCTGGCGACAAGGTCAGCAAATCCGTGTGCGACCCCGCTGCCACACGCCGAAAAAGGGGGGTATCTTCGCTCATTTGCAGGGTGAGCCCTGTTGCTGCGGGTGTCGGCTCAGGATCTCCGAACAAGGACATGCTTGGCGCTTCCTGTACCGCCTGCGCCCCCTGACTCAGCAAAAATCGGGCGATACGATAGGCCAGCGTTGCCTTACCAATTCCCTTATTCCCTACCATCAGGTAGGCATGGTGTACTAACCCGCGCTCATACTCGCTGATAAAGCGCTGCTCTGCTGCCGCATGCCCCAAAAGCAATGGGTTTTCACGCGGCGCAAGGATCTCAGCCTGTTTTTCTTTTGCCATACCGAACTATGCGCTTTCCTGCGGTATCAGTGCAAGCCCAAACCGGGCATTCACAGCGCTTACAATTGCCGCATGGACATGGCTGGCGGATTGTGTCGCATCGATGGAATGGATACGCTCTGGATATTTAGTCGCAAGCGCATGAAACCCTGCGCGCAACTGCTCATGATACTCCAGCCCCATTGACTCGAAGCGCGACTCATCAACATTGCCACGCGAAGCGGTACGCGCAAGACCAACACTGGGCGGCAAATCCAGCAGCAATGTCAGGTCTGGCGCCTGATTGCCAAACAAATGCGCATATAACTGGTCAAGCCACGCGGTTCCCACCGCCTTTGCTACCCCCTGATAGACATAAGTCGAATCATAGAAGCGATCACATAGCACCCATTCACCACGTGCCAGCGCCGGGTTGATTTTAGCTTCAAGATGATCGTAGCGCGCCGTCATAAAAAGAAGCGACTCCGTCACCGGATGCCATTTATCGGCAGCACCGTTGACCACCAGCCCCCGAATCGCTTCCCCGCCCGGTGAGCCTCCCGGCTCGCGCGTCGTACAGAGTCCAAGCCCGGCCGCGGAAAATGCGGCCGCAAGCAACCGAACCTGTGTAGACTTTCCGGCTCCTTCACCGCCCTCAAGCGTGATGAACCCAGGTTTGCGCATTACAGACCAAACGCCCGGCCAATTTGGCCAAAGAAGGAGAGTTTTTCTACCCCAGAAGCCGCGACCAGCGGAACTTCCCGCACTGCGCCATTGGGCAGGGTAATGGTAAGGGAACCATAGGCTTTACCAACCTCAACCGGCGCAGTCAGTGGCGTAGGATAGCTTGCCGTGATGCTGATTTTATCGCGCCCTGTTTTAGGGATGCTCATCACCACATCTGCTTCGGCAACTAAAGCGACCTCTTGGGCTGCTCCACCCCAGACTTTTGCTTTTACCACCGGTGCACCTGCGGCAAAGAGTGTTAAATCATCAAAGTTCAGAAAGCCCCAGTTTAACAGCCGCTCACCTTCGGAGGCACGCTCAGCCTCAGAGGAAAGTCCGTTGACGACCAGAATAAGGCGACGTCCCGTTTGCGGGTCTTTTGCTGAAAGCGTGATGCCATAGCCCGCAGCATCCGTATGCCCGGTTTTCAGCCCATCCACATGCATGCCCTCTTCCCGCAGAAGCAGGTTACGGTTGAATTGACGAATACCGTGATACGTAAATTCATGCTCGCTCAGATAATGGTAATATTGTGGAAAATCACGGATCAGTGCGGCTGCCAGCACGGCAAGATCATGGGCAGTCGTATAGTGATCTGCATGCGGCCACCCACTGGCATCAACAAAATGGCTGCCGGTCATACCAAGCTTTGCAGCCATTTCGTTCATTTGTCCGGCGAAGGCCGCTTCAGAACCCGCAAGCCCCTCGGCAACAACCACGCAGGCATCGTTACCGGATTGAATCGCAATCCCACGAATCAGATCTTCTACGGAGATTTGTTCACCCAGCGGCACGAACATTTTAGAGCCTTGCATCCGCCACGCTTTTTCACTCGCAGTAAATTTGCTGGAGAGCGACAGCGTACCCTGCTGCAAACGATCGAACAGCATGTACAGCGTCATCATTTTTGTCATGGATGACGGATACATTTTTTTATCCGCTGCCTTAGAGGCAAGGACAACCCCGGTATTGTAGTCCAGCAGCAGCATATGGCTGGCAGGGCTTTCTAAGGTTCCAAGGTTAGCGGTAACAACAGGAAGCGCTGCCGCATCGGTGCGCAATGTCAGATCGAGCTCAGATTCTGAACCGCCCTCTTCCGCTACCGTTGCCGTAGCATGAGCCGATTGCATAAAGACGCTTGTAACCAGAATAAATGCGACAAAAAGCCACGACAGGCGCTGAAACATAAAAACCTCTTCCCCGAACTATTGAGCAACGAGTTTCGGGTGTACGCCAAGTCCGTTCAGTTGAGCAAGTACTCTCGTGGATTCGTCAACAGTTGCATAAGGCCCAAGACGTACGACAAAAAAGTTGTTTCCATCAACGGCTTTATGCGCAATCGTTGCTGGGCCATAACCGGCGGCACGGCGCCGCAAACGCTCTGCATTCAGCTCCTGCAAAAACGCCCCCAGCTGAATGTAATAATTGCCAGCCGGCGGCACAGATTGCAGCGCAGGAGAGCCCCCAGACCCAGCAACAGGCTGGATCTGTGTTGCAGGAACAGGCTGCAATAATGGCTCTGGTTTAGGAACCGCAGCTGGCGCTGGCAAATCACTCGCCGTAATATCCATAGCCGGAGCACTGCCCTCTTCTTCTAGCGGCACAGACGATGAATTAAGCACGGGAGAAGACACATCCATTTCTTCTGCATGCGCCGTTGCAATCGGATTCAGTCGGCTTAGCAAGCTAGGTGATTTTGAGGGTACTGGCGCCGCAGCAGGAGGCTGTTGCCGAGCAACCATCACCGGCTGGCGATAAGGCTGATTCAACACCTCGGAGGCAAGGTTAATATCATTGGGAGAGCGTCCCGATGTCAGCAGGTCAACAAAACGCTGCGATGCCTGTGGAAGATACTCAACGCGCACTCGTCCCGTACCCTTACCAATCATCTCCAGTTCCTTGGCAGCCGTATAGCTCAAGTCGATAATACGTCCACGCGCAAACGGCCCCCGATCGTTAATGCGAACATAGACCTGTTTGCCATTGGCCAGCGAGGTAACGCGTACAATTGAAGGCAGCGGAAGCGTCCGGTGTGCCGCGGTTAAACCACGCGTATCGAACGTCTCGCCATTCGCGGTCTTCCCCCCGTGAAAGCCCGGCCCATACCAGGAAGCAACACCCTCCTCGACATAATCAGGCTGATAGCGAGGAACATACCATTCGCCATCGACAGAATAAGACTGGCCAAGCTTTACATACGGGGAAAGCTTCTTGCCGTCTGCAAAGCCGGGCACCCCATCTGTGGATTCCTGATGGCCGGAATAAACAGGCCGGTGCGAGCTAGAGCAGGCAGAGAGCCCCAATACCGTAGTGATGAGCAACAGTGATGTAATCCGCATGGTCATTCCTCAATCGCATTTGCAAGGATTCCTACCGCCGTTGCAAAATAGCGAGAACGGTTCCATTGCAAAATGGCCTTATAGTTATCGGTGACAAGATAAGACGCTTCCGCAGGGTCTCCAACATAAATCGCATACGCAGGGGTCGCATTATGCGGAATAATCGGTGTACGTTCCCATTCCACCCCACGTTGGCGCCATGCAAGTGCCGAGCGCGCCTGCGTTAAGTCTGCTTCCTCGTCCAGAAAATCCTCTGGAAGTTCAACCTCTACGCCCCAACCACGGTCATTGCGCCAGCCAAGCGCATGCAGGTAATTGGCAATAGAGGCAAGGATATCGGGAGTAGAGTGCCAGATGTCACGATGCCCATCTCCATCCCCATCCACGGCGTAATGCAGGTAGGTCGATGGCATGAACTGACAGTCCCCCATCGCCCCGGCCCAGGATCCGGTGAGGTCATAGGAGGTTAAAGATTCATTCTGTAAAATACTCAGCGCCGCGATCAGCTCCTGACTGAAGAACTCCTGCCGCCGCCCGTCATGCGCTAATGTCGCCAGCGAACGAATGACGGAGAAATTGCCCTTATAGGCACCATAATCTGACTCAATACCCCACAGCGCCACAAGATATTCAGGCTGCACACGGTAAGTCGCAGCAATGCGCTTCAGCAGAGCGTGATGCTTCTTCATCAGCGCCCGCCCAATCCGTATACGGCGCGGTGTTACGGTGTTGTCGAGATATTGCTCAAACGTAATTTTATGCTCGGGCTGCTTACCATCCAAGCGCACCACTTCCGGATTTGACGTAAGACCCGAAAGCGCTGCTTCTGCAATATCCCGGTGGATACCCTGATTTTCAGCATAGGGGATAAATTCATTCACCCAATCGGAAAATGCATCGCTATGCCACGACCAGCCCGTGATCGGCAGCACCATTAACATCCATATCCAGCTGCGCCGTTTCATACCCACCCTTCGCTCCGTTCATAGTGGGCTCTGTAAGGACGTGCGGCAAGTGCAATCCACCCTTTCAACAAGCTGCATTTTTCTATCGCCCTCCCTGCAACTTAATGGCAACATACCTGCATGCAGTTACCCAAACGCTTTATTGCCCCAAATGCCTTGCAAGGGCTGCCCGATATACTGGCACAGGCCAATAATGGTGGCCGCCGATTGCTCCTCGTTTGCGATGACGCCACCTGGGATGTCGCAGGCAAGCAGGTGCAAGAGCAGCTTTCCCCGGATCATCCGATTGACGTCCATCGTCTGGGAACCAATCCACACGCGACCATGGAACATGCGAAACAGGTCATCAGCGCAGCCCACGAGGTGGATATGCTGCTGGCCATTGGCAGCGGCACGGTAAACGACATTGCCAAATACGCAGCCTCACAGCGGAAAATACCCTATATCAGCATTGCGACTGCCGCCTCGATGAATGGCTATACCAGCCCAACCGCCAGTCTTGAGGCCGCTGGATTGAAACGCTCTTACGCGGCCCACTCACCCCTTGCCGTAGTGGCTGATCTTAACCTGATCGCGGCTGCCCCTGCACGATTAGCCCGTGCCGGCTATGGTGATGTGCTCTGCCGCAGCACGGTCGAAGCCGATATGCAGCTCGCCCACCTATTGCTTGGCACCCCCTACCCTGAAGCGCTTTTTGCCATATTGCGCCGCCACGAGCCCGGCTTATTGGCTGCGGCATCCACACTGCATACGCCAGCTTCCATTGCCCTGCTGATCGAGGCATTGCTCGACGGAGGCGATGCCATGGCACAACATGGCAGCAGCGCCGTCGCCAGTCAGGGTGAACACATGATCGCCCATACCTTGGAACTGCTCTATCCTGAGCGCACAGCCACCCTCTTTCATGGCGAGCTCATCGCCGTGACGTCCTTGACACTGGCACGGCTCCAACAATCACGACTGGCCACCCTTCCGGCAATTATCACCCTCAACCATTCGGAGGAGGAGTATACCGCACTGTTTGGCCCCGCACTCGCGAAAGACCTGTATGCAGCCTATCAGCGTAAGCTACTGCCACGAGAGCAGGTCAATCGCCTCAACGAAACACTGGCCTATAGCTGGATGCAGATCAGTCAGGAAATTGCCAAAAACATGCACCCGCCCCACCTGCTGGAACAGGCTTTCAGCGCAGCAGGTCTTACCACCACCCCAGAGGATGCAGGCTTTACCTCGCAGCAATACCAACATGCTGTCAGCCACGCCCATCTGACGCGTGAACGCTTCGGATTCCTCGATATTGCTGCAATGAATGGCTAAAACGCCTATCGCGACGCTACCCGCGCCCCTTGTACGACGCGACGCCCTGATCCGGCAACCAAAGGCCCTTGGGTGGCTCACCACTTTGGTAGAACACATCAATCGGCATCCCACCACGCGGATACCAGTAGCCGCCAATACGTAGCCAAACCGGCTCAATCGCATCCATAATCCGCTTGGCGATCTCCACCGAGCACGCCTCATGGAATGCCCCATGGTTACGGAACGAATGCAAAAACAGCTTCAGCGATTTGCTCTCGACAATCCATTGGCGCGGCACATAGTCGATCACGAAATGTGCGAAATCCGGCTGCCCCGTAATCGGGCAAAGCGACGTAAACTCCGGCGCCGTAAACCGTACCAGATAATCCACATTCGGATGCGGATTCTCCGCCCGCTCGAGCACCGCTTCCTCCGGCGAATTGGGCAGCGGTGTCTGTTTTCCAAGCTGTGTCAGGCTGTCATGGGTCATGGAAAATGACTAAAGCGCGAAACGCGTTGCGTCAATCAGGAAACCTCTCCCACCGGGAGAGGTCTGCGAACAGCGTGAGCAGGGTGAGGGCCAAAAGCCGCCGCACCAGCCCTCACCCTAAATCGCTACGCGCTTTAGACCTCTCCCAAGGGAGAGGTTAAGCAGCCTCCACCAGACCGTTCGCCTCGAACCCCTTGCGCCGCAGGGTGCAGCTGTCGCATTCACCGCAGGGCTTGCCCTCGGGGCTGGGGTCATAGCACGAAATGGTCATCCCGTAATCCACACCTAGTTTCAGTCCTTCACGGATAATCTCCGCCTTGCTCATCGCCATAATCGGCGTGTGGAGGGTGATATGCTGCTTTGCCTCCACCCCATACGCCGTCGCCAGATTCGCCGTTTTCTCGAACGCCTCGATAAATTCCGGCCTGCAATCGGGATAGCCCGAGTAATCCAGCGCATTCACGCCGATAAACAGGTCATACGCCCCCAGCACCTCCGCCCATGCCAGCGCGAAGCTGAGAAAAATCGTATTGCGCGCGGGGACATAGGTGATCGGCACCCCTTCGCCGATTTCAGCCTCGCTGCGGTCCTTCGGCACGTCGATATCCGCCGTCAGCGCCGAGCCGCCGAACAGCCGCAGGTCGATATCCGCGATCTTATGCTCCTTCGCCCCCAGCGCTTTCGCCACGCGCGCCGCCGCCTCCAGCTCCACCGCATGCCGTTGGCCATAGCGGAAGCTGAGCGCATACACCTCATACCCCTGCGCACGGGCCATCGCCAGCACCGTCGCCGAGTCCAACCCGCCGGAAAGAAGTAATACTGCCTTTTTCATGTCGCCCTCATAGCGGCAAACGAATTGTCATGCAATCTTCACACGCCTCCTCGGCTTTACACCTATAATTTCTGATTATGAGCACACCGAACATCGCCGAAATCCATTACCGCGACCTTATCAACGCCCCAAGACCGGCCCCCGGCCAGTTCGGGCTGGAGGTGTTTTTCAACGCCGATACAAAACTGCACTCTAAAGAGCAAATGGTGCAGTGGCTGCAAAAGCTCTTTCAGGACGGCGGCCTGCCCGGCGCTCATCTGCTTTATCCTTGCCCTGAAAACAATCCGCCCTTTCTGGTGATGCAGATTGTTGACTACTCAGCACCCGAAACAATGACAAACATGGCGAATATAACAGATCCCAATATCCTCGAAAGCCATGAACAACATGCAATAGATCAGGCGGACCTCAAGCGACAGCTATCCGCCCCTTCGATTACCGCGGCAGTCATGTCTAAATTTCTGGGCTATGCCATAGCCGCTAAGGAAATGGACCCACAAAGCGCCTCGCTCGTGCTGATGCAGCACCTAAAAATCCCTGAAATGGCAGCAAAAGGCCTCGTCCAGCGTGGCACGGAACTCGTACGCAGCGAATTAGGCATCCAGGCCTGATACCTACGCAATCCCCAGCATCTTATGCGTCTGTAGCGACAGGCGGTAGCCATGCTCCATCGCCAGCTTCAGCGCGTGGGCGCGGTTGGCGGTGTTTTTGGCCTCGTCGTATTCATCCATCGGCTGCACATAGACCGGGGTTCCGTGCGCCGCCTGCCCCACCTCGGCTACCTCGCGGTAGTCCGGATGCGTCGCGGAAACGATAAATTTCAGCGCATCGGCACGCGCCAACACATCGGGCCGCAGCGGATGGTATTGCCCGCCACTCATCTTCGGCGAGCAGATGATATGCACCCCTTCGGGAATCTCGCGCCACAGCGTACCGTTGGTCTCGATCTGCACCCGCAGCCCCTTGGCCAGCAGCGCCACACACAGCGGCCCGATTTCCTGCCGAAATGGCTCGCCACCCGTAATCACCACCAGATCACGCAGGCCTGCAGATTGGGCTTCAACTTCCAACACCAGCGCCTCCAACCCCATGTCCTGAAACGCCTCGAACTCCGTATCGCAGAAATCACAGGCGAGATTGCACCCGCCCAGCCGTACAAATACCGACGGATGCCCCACAAACGGCCCCTCGCCCTGCAAAGTCGGGAACACTTCCACCACCTTGAGCACCGAGCCATCGCCTTTTTCCGGGGGCCGTATCGGGTTTTTGCCGAACATCTTGCGTCCTATGAATGAGAGGGCTAGGTTTACCACCCTTTGCAAAAACGGCAAGCCACCATGAAATACCTGCTCTCCTTTTTTCTTCTCTTTATAGCCAGCAGCGCACTTGCAGCGCAGACTGTGCGAGCCACGATCCACACATCACACGGCGAAACACCGCTGATGCTTGAGCTGGCAACCACGCCCCAAACACGTGCTCAGGGCCTAATGCATCGCGATAGCCTTACCCCGAATGACGGGATGCTTTTTATTTTTCCGCACAGCGCGCCAATGGCATTCTGGATGAAAAACACCCGTATCTCACTCGACATGCTCTTCATCAATACGCAGGGAAAAATTATGCATATCGCTGCACAGACCACCCCTTATTCAGAGTCTCCTATCGATAGCCATGCCGCCGTGAATCAGGTAATTGAATTGGCAGGGGGACAAGCCGCCGCCCACCATATCCAGACCGGCGACAGCGTTATCTACCAGTTACCGGAAGGCACCCATGTTGAATAACCGCCTCCTTGCCTGCACTGTTCTTGCCATCACTGCGCTGCTTGCAGGGCAGGCAATAGCGCAAGTCAGCGCCCTGATTTTTGAACGCGAAGATATCCGCATCAGCTCTCCCGCGCGTGAAGAAGGCACCGAACAGGCCGACGGCAAAAAACCTGCCCCAAACGCGGCCCACGAGCCTTTAACCTTTAATGTTGAAATCCGCTCGGAAGAAGCACTTCGGTTAGAATACATCCATACGCTCAACTCCCTGACAGAAACCAGCGGCGTGATGATAACCTTCAATGCCCCCAGCATTGTCAGCCTTCCTGCCTTTCGCGTACCCACCCCTGTGGATGCGGTTTTTGTCCTTTCCGATGGCACCATCGAACAGATCCTGCCCAATGTTGTCCTTGCGGACCTGACTCGCGAAATCACATCGCGCAAACCATTTCAGGCATTTTTATTTCTGAAAGCAGGCACGGTTGCAGCACAGCATATCAAACCGCAAGATGTCATAACAGCCAGCGTCTTTAGTGCGGCACCACCGCTGATGCAGTAGTCGGCAACAGCTCAATGACCACGAATGCCTGCGCCATCGGGTATTCATCGACCAGACTGAGATGCAGCACCGCCTTTTGCCCCTGTGGTGTAAGGGATTGCAGCGTGGCCAGCGCGCCCCCATGCAAGCGGAGTGTTGGCTTTCCGCTGGGCAGGTTTACCACTTCGATATCGCGCCAGTAAATACCGCCACCAGAACCAACGCCCGTACCCAGCGCCTTACCCAACGCTTCTTTCGCGGCAAAGCGCTTGGCATAGGTCGAGGCGGTTCCATTACGTTTTCCGCCAGCAAAGCGGCGCTGTGCCTTGGCTTGCTCCCCTGCCGTAAACACACGATTTTCAAATGTTTTACCGAAACGTGCCAGGCTACGCTCGATACGGGTGATATCGCAAATATCGCTGCCAATACCAAGAATCATGTGCGGGCCCCATCCATGTGGCCACGCATTGTGCGAATAGCCTCTGCAAGCCCCATTGAAACAGCTTCACCAATCAGAAAATGACCAATGTTCAACTCTACCACCTGCTCAATTGCAGCGATGGGGGCAACATTCTCGAAAGTGAGCCCGTGGCCAGCATGGATCTCCAAACCCAATGCAGCGCCTTGCACAGCAGCCTGCTGCAACTGAGCAAGCGCCGCGTCACGGTCGCTCAACACGGCATACGTCCCTGTGTGAAGCTCTACAATATCGGCCCCGATGCGTGCACTGGCTTCCAGCTGATGCAATTCCGGATCAATAAAAAGGGAAATGCGAATACCCGCTGCCCGTAACGGTGCAATATAGGCAGCCAATGCGGCTTCCTGACCGGCAACATCCAACCCGCCTTCGGTCGTCCGCTCTTCGCGCTTTTCGGGCACAAGGCAGCAGGCATTCGGGCGAATATCCAGTGCGATAGCCTGCATTTCTGCCGTTGCTGCCATTTCAAAGTTCAACGGCAGGGCAACTTCTGCCCTCAGGCGCACCATGTCGGCATCACGAATATGCCGACGGTCTTCACGCAAATGTGCCGTGATACCATCCGCCCCCGCCTCGCGCGCCAATTGCGCTGCTGCAACAGGGTCAGGATGGGTACCGCCACGCGCATTGCGCAGGGTTGCCACATGGTCGATATTGACACCTAAACGAAGAGAAGAACGATGCTGCATGCAGGGCTTTTACTACGCTGGCAGCCCCGAACCAACTAAAAAGCGTCGCCTAGAACCGCGAAAATGGCGAGGATTCTGCCTGCGCCTCAAACAACGCCCGCCGAGCATGACGTTCCTGGCGATCTGTAATCAACGAGCGGACAAGCCACCCTCCGGCAACCGCCGCTGCAACAGTACAGCCAACCACCCAGCCTTTTCCTTCAGGCGGAAGATGCTTAAAGCCCCAGCCAATCGGCGATGCTTTGCGGATAGCAGACACTTCTGAAACGGTCTCCATCGCCCCAGTCTTGAGCTTGCCGCGATCGGCGACAATGTCGTCCGCAATGCCCGCGAGCCAACCATCACGAACCTCGCTGAGATGCTCGCCCTTCAGGTTTTTACGGCCTGTTTTCACGTCTACCTTGAAGCGACCAGCATCCGCCAATTGAGGTAGCTTAACATCGAAGAGCGTATAGCTTCCCTTAATAGCTTCACCGGCTTCATTAAACTGCGCACCAAAAAGCAGATTTGCCTCTTCGCTGCCCTTTTTAATGGCCTTCAGCCCCTCTTCATTTAACCGCACCTGAGCAGTGTAACGCCCGGATTCAGAGGGGCGAAAAGCGACATAGTCCACCGTATCCTGATGCGCCAGATGTTCCCAGGCTTTCTCGGCCTTTTGCAGGCGGCGTGCTTCTGTTTTATAAACCTGGTTCCCTTCAAAGTGGG
The DNA here is from genome assembly GCA_030427685.1 of Alphaproteobacteria bacterium. Classification (GTDB taxonomy): domain Bacteria; phylum Pseudomonadota; class Alphaproteobacteria; order Rickettsiales; family UBA3002; genus QFOX01. The sequence continues at coordinate 5,839 of JAUIBB010000017.1, read as the reverse complement.
ATACTTTCTTTTCAATGATTTTTTTGAACCGATCGCTTTTACGAACCGCCTCGATTTCCTCCAGAACAGCTTCATTTACCGTACGCTTGGCTGGCTTGGTGGACTCGGCAACAGCAAAATCTTCTTTCTGAACGTTCACACCAGAGAGCGCCGCCTCATGCTGCAGGGCATCTTTAAGAAGCTGGTTAGTCTGCTGATGGTAGGCAATCGTTCCGGCGATAGCACCTGTCGCCAGCCCTGCCCCTGCTGTCGCCAAATCTTTTTTGCTATCGAATGTATCGCTCATGATTTTGGTTCAGTCCTTCACAATGAGCCGGGTGCTTAGCGGGAAGTCTCCGGCCCAAAGCCCTGCTGGCGCACCTGATCGCGCAGCGCCATACGTTCGCGATGATGGTTACGGGAAATCGCAATAGCCGCCACTGTACTGCCAATTAAGGCCGTGCCAGCGAGCCATTTGTTGCTGGTCGACATTCCGGAAATTGCTTTTCCAAGCCCATCGGAATGCACACGCCCAGCAAATCCACGAACTTTTCCGTGCACATGCTCCGTAGCCGTACGCGTACGATCTGCCACATTCTTCCACACACCACTATTGCTAGCGGCAGATGCCGTATTGGCGGTGGTTGATGGATTCAGTGGGATCGTGGCCATACGCTACCGGTTACCGTGCAGGAGCAGCTTCAGGCACAGCATTTTGACGATCTGCTTCTGCCTGCGTGTACTTGCCTGCTTCTTTCTTTTTACCAAATGCGCCAAAGGCACTGCCAAGAATAAGCGCTGCACCGGCGATAATACCAACTTGCGTCCCGGTGTTCAGCGTTTTAAAGCCCTTCAGCTTTTCCAGCGCAACGCCTTCTTTCTCTGCCATTTTTTTCAGGTTTTCCGGCGATTTTTTGAAGAAGCTTCCGAAGCTTTTGCTGGCTTTCTCGCCAGCAGCTTCAACAGTTTTGCCAAGATTCGGCAAGGCAGACTTCAGCCCCTTTGCTTCACCCAGCGTGCTTAACTGCGTGGAAGAAAACGTCGTATTCACATGCGTTTCCATGATGCTTTTGAAGTCCGAGTTTTTGCTCAGGTAATTCTCAATCTTTTTAACCCCTTCTGCGACATCTTTTTCAGCAGTGGTTTTCAGGAACTTACTGCCTGCAAGCCGCTCTTGGGCATTCAGAACATTCTTCGTCAGCTTCTCGATTTCAGTAGTGTGCTTGCTGATATCTGTTTTCAGCGCATTTGCTACCACGTCAAAGTCCAAAGCGGTTTTACCGGGGACGCCTGCAGCCTTGAAGCCTGCTTTAAGGCTGGCTGGCACGGCATCGATCAGCTCCGGATCCTTCAGGAGAATCTTGCGCAGTGCATCTGCATCATATTTACCGGAGGCATGGAGAGTATTGACCTCTTCGATACCCGTCGTCAGTTTTTTGACCCCTGCTTCCAGTGCTTTACGGTCAAGCAATGCGTCGGTTTTGCCGGCAACAGAATCAATGAATAGTTTGTTGTAGCTGGCCACATCTTCTGCCAGCAGGTTTACTGCATGCGGCTCTTGCGCCATCAGCGTTTTAATTTCTTTCAACTCGGCCTGCGTCACCACGCGATCTGCTGGAAGGGCTGCAATCTTTGCCTTCAGCTGGCTTGCCGCAACGGCCGTCTCTTGAAGATTTTTAAACTGTGCGGACGCAGTGCCGTTTGCAATGCCCTTGTCCAACAAGCCTTTTACCAGCCCCATTTCTTCAACGGCGGCGGCCTCGGCCCGTGGCGCTTTGGAAATATACTCCTGCGCGGCCGTGGTTATTTCAGCAGATACCGCTTCAAGCTCTGATCCAGCGGTAAGTACGGTGCCGCCTTTGCTGACATTTCCAGAAGCGAGGTCGTAAACATACTCACTTTTGGTGCCGCCCACATCCACATCAAGCTTTAGCTGCTTTGCTGTGCTGTCAAAGGTGCTGAATTCGGTAGCCATAGGTCACTCCAATAAAATCACGTTATGCTCCAGTTATACCGCACCCTTTCTTAAAGTAGTGTGAAGATTATGTGACAACGCTAAAGAAACCGGCCTCTTATCCCAAAAACCCACTATTTACCTAAAGTTTTAGGAAAATTTGGGGGCCAGAAATTAAACGCGATCAACCGACTGAACGACGTCTTTTGCCCGCAACGACGCCATAATCGCCGCCAAATGGCGTGCATTTTTGACTTCCACATCAATCAGGATTTCAAAAAAGTCCGTGCTGCGGTTTGTGATTTTTAAGTTACTGATATTACCCATATCTTTCGCAATCACATTGGCCACACTCGCCAATGCCGAGGTTTCGTGGCTGAGGCTGAGCTTTAGTCGGCCAATAAACATCTCGTCCTGCCCACTGGAATCCCAGGCAACATCAATCCATTTCTCTGGGGAGTCCGCGAAATTTTCGAGCGTATCGCAGTCCATGGTATGGATGGTGATGCCCTTTCCCGTGGCAACGATTCCCACAATCTTATCGCCCGGAATCGGGTGGCAACATCCCGCATAATGGATTGCCATACCGGGAATCAGCCCCTTGATGGGCATCGGCACGCCTTTTTTAGACTTCTTCTTGAGGCTGGAGGCCGTAAATGGGTTCTTTACCCCTGCATCCTCTGACTTACGGGTATGGAAGATCGCATCATATACCTGATTACGATTAACGATCCCCTCGCCCACCTCGGCATACAGGTCATCCGCATTCGGTTTTTTGAAAACAGCAAGCGCTGGCTCAAGCATTTTATCAGTCAGCTCGTGCCCTTCCTGCTTGAAGGTTTTGGTCAGAATCGCCTTGCCGAGCGTTACATATTCATCGCGCTGCTGGTCGCGTACATAGCGCCGAATCTCGGATTTAGCCTTCCCGGTGACCACAAACCGCTCCCAGCTTGGGCTTGGGGTCTGCGTTTTGGCGGTGATGATATCCACCTGATCACCGTTTTTAATCGTATATTTCAGCGGAACAATGCGCCCGTTGATCTTTGCTCCCACGCAGGTAAACCCAACGCCCGAATGCACCGCAAAGGCGAAATCAACCGGAGTGGCGCCACGCGGCAAGGCGATAATGTCGCCCTTCGGCGTAAAGCAGAACACCTGGTCATGGTACATTTCGAGCTTGGTGTTCTCCATGAACTCTTCCGCGCCCTCGGACTGCTCCATAATCTCCAGTAGCTCACGCACCCAGCGATATTGCTTGCCCTCGGTATTGGCCTTGTCCTGCCGCCCCTGCTTATAGCCCCAATGCGCGGCAACCCCGTATTCAGCGATTTCGTGCATATCTGGTGTGCGGATCTGCACCTCGATACGCTGCTGCTGTGGGCCGATCACCGAGGTATGGATCGACTGGTATCCGTTGACCTTCGGTGTGGAGATAAAATCTTTAAAATGACCGGGGATCGTATGGTATTTCTCGTGAATCAACCCCAGCATCTGGTAGCAGTCCCCCACGGTAGGGGCGATAACACGGAAGCCAACAATATCGGCCAATTGCTCGAATGCGACGCCCTTACTCTCCATTTTCTTCCAAATAGAGTAAGGTTTTTTCTCGCGACCGTAGATGGTTAGGTCCTTTAACCCTCCTGCCGTCGCAAGATCACGGAGAATCTGCTCTACCCGCTCGACCTGATTTCCACCCTGTTTGCGAAGAAATTCCAGTCGCTTGATGATCGAATCCCTCGCCTCAGGAAACAGCTCTTTAAAAGCAAGATCCTGCAACTCTTCTTTAATAATCCGCATCCCGATGCGCTCGGCAAGGGCAGCATAAATTTCAAGCGTTTCCCGAGCAATGCGCTGCCGCTTCTCAGGTTTGGAGATATAGTGAAGGGTCTCCATATTGTGGAGGCGGTCGGCCAGCTTCACCATCAGCACGCGCAAATCAGCGGCCATGGCCAATACCAGCTTACGGAAATTTTCAGCCTGCTTGCTCGATTCCGACTTGATCTCCAGCCGGTTGAGCTTTGTCACCCCATCCACCAGCCCACGGATTTCTTTGCCGAAGAGCTCTTCAATCTCGTCAAGGGTGGCGTCGGTATCTTCAACTGTATCATGCAGCAGCGCCGTGATAATCGATGCCGTGTCGAGCCGGTATTGGGTTAATTTATAAGCAACTTCAACCGGATGCGAAAAATACGGATCGCCCGAGGCCCGCATTTGCGCGCCATGCTTCTGCATCGCATAGACATAGGCGCGGTTGAGCAAATCCTCATCCGCCTCGGGGTCATACGCGCGGATTTTCTCCACCAGCTCCATTTGTCGAATCATGGAATAGATATAGCCCGAGATTAGGTGCGGCGCAATATAGCGCAAGCCTCCACCCAGCAGAATGTCATTAAATCAGCCCATTGTGGCATTTGGGAGAAAAAAAGGCTTCTCACTCATGGAGTAAGAAGCCTTGGCAAATGTAACGTAATCCAACAAAGAATCTCTGCCGCGGTTAGCGTCCATATGGCTAACCCAACACTCCAGAACTTGAGGACATACATAACGAACAAATGATTCGTCATGGTGGTGACGTTCGCAGCATAAACATGCTTGTTCGCCTGTTTTTTCATAATCCGATAATTTTTGTATACAATACAATAAAATATCAGAATAAAAAACTGCCCACCTCCCCCAAGGGAGACAATCAGCCAAAATGGCAAAATTGAGCGGACACTCCACAACAGCGCATACACACCAATAGATTTGAATGTGTAGCTAAAAATCTGGTTCTTTTTACCTTCCATAATAAATTGTTTAAACGCAGCGTTTTGTTTTTGCCGCGTTGAGTAAGAAAATAATAGATTAACTCTCTAGGTTCCCAACCCCCTGTGCCAGCGCACAAAAGAAAAAGAACAAAGATTACCGCCATTTTACCAAATAGCAGCCTTGTCTAATATGAAGAATCCGTGACATTTGGACAGGCATGCCCAACCGCTGCGTGCTGAGCGAATATTTATAACGTAATTTTAGCAGGATAGAGGCTTTTACAGCCTATTTTACGACACGCAGATGGATGTCATACTCCATCAGCACATTGTTTTTCTCGCGCGCGGCAAGATCAACTTCGGCCTGTGTAATTTTGCCCGCATCAAACAAAGCGCCATAGACAGGATCCAGTATTTGGATCGCGCGCTCCAGCTCAAAATCCACATTCAGATAGAAGCCAAGCGGGGTATTCGCAGCCCCCTCGTCTTTCCAATGCTGATTATTACGCTTGCTGAACAGGCTAAACACAAACGGTGTGATCGGCCGCACATGGGTAGGGTCACTGACAAAACTGTCGTGACGTGGGTGCGGCACGCGGATATGAATCAGCGTATCTGCCCGGCAAACACGGTAAAGCTCTTTCATAATGTGAAAAAAGGAGTCCGTTGTTTCGCCCATATGCTCCAGCGAGTGATTCGCTACCACGGACTCAATGCTACTATCTTCCCACGGCCAGGCTTCTTTCTCAAGGTTACAAACGACATCCGGGTTGCATTCTGCAAAGCAATCGACGTTCACATGTCCCGGCAAATGGTTATAGCCACACCCGATATTCAGTTTCATTTGCTTCCTTTCACCTGCATTTGGCAGGGAACGAGGTTCATTGCCACTGCCATACACCTGCCGACAAAAGCACCTTGTTCATTATCAGACATATCGAAAGGTTCATGTCATGTACACCCCCGATTGTATAGACAGGCAGCGACTACTTCCGGCTAAGCGACTCATTCACAAGCCATCCTGATGGCCACCACCACCACACCTGCAAGCGGCAGATGACCACGTGTTTTTCACAGGGATAAAAAATTCATAAATAAATCACCTGCCATCCTTGACACCCCGGCAGGGCATGCATATATGCCTCCACGCGTTGCGCTG
>JAUIBB010000131.1 GCA_030427685.1 Alphaproteobacteria bacterium | reverse complement strand
CGCAAAAGGCCTTAGGTAAGCTCAAAATCACTGCCCCGGCCACTGCCTGCATTGCTGGCATAGGCACCACCGGACACGGGCGTGCCAGTAGGCAGATCACCCTCGTACATCACATGTGCCTCTTCTGCGCGTTTGCGCAAATCTTCGGGAATGGCCGCGATGGCATCAAGGAAGCGCGCCGCGATTCCCCCGGGCTTACCACCACTACCGTTGAAAAGCGTAGGGATCATTTTTGAGAACGGCGACATCACCGTGGAAGAAAGCGAGTTACCGACATTGATATCCAGCGGCAGAATACCGAACAGGTATGCAGGCTTGCCATTACCCTGTGACGAGTTAATGAGCGACTGCATCGCCAGAAGCTGTTGTTGGATGTCAGTAGACACGGCTTAAAATCCTCCTCCCATTATAATAGCACGAGAAGCATGACGATTGTGTGACAATCGCCGAAATAATAGCAAAAATACGCTTAAAATTCAATAGCCGCGATCAGCACTTAGTTTAGCAGCCCTACCTGATAGGGGCTATCGAGCGAAAATGCAGGGACTTCGACCTCAAAATGCTCACCCCCAGGCGTTACCATTTCATATTCACCCAGCATGACACCCGAGGCCGTGGCAAGGGCCGTACCGCTGGTGTAGCGGTAGGATTTTCCCGGCGCCAGCACAGGCTGTTCGCCGATCACACCTGAACCACGCACTTCTTGTGTCAACCCCTGTGCATCGGTGATTTTCCAATGGCGGCTGAGCAGCTGCACCGATTCATCACCACAATTCTCAAGCTGAATCGTGTACGCCCAGACATAGTGATTGTCATCCGGCTCCGAATGATCCGACAGGAACTGAGGAGTAGCAGTAATTTTGATGTGACGGGTGGTTTTGGTGAACATAGCAGATCCTTCTGCTGTGCTATATAACGCTCCTGCCTAGGGATGCAAGCGCCAGCAGCACCCCCGGCGGCGCTACGCGGCCTCGGGCGGCTGCATCATCTTTGGCAAATCGCCAACCAGCCCCATCGCATGCCGCATAAAGAACTTTTTTACAGGAGGAAGATTGTCGACGGCGACCATTCCTGCGCGACGAATCAATGACATGCCGGGGATATTGTTGCTGAACAGCCGGTTAAGAATATCCGTGCTTGCCGTCATGCTGAAGGAATCAAAACGACGCCAGCGCTGGTAGCGCGCAAGCACCTCCTCGCTACCAATATCAAGCCCAAGGCGGCGCTGCTCTACTAACAATTGTGCCAACACCGCGACATCCCGATAGCCGAGATTGACGCCCTGTCCGGCGATCGGGTGGATACCATGCGCCGCATCACCAACCAGGGCTACGCGCGGCGCAATGAACCGCTCTGCATGCATCAGCTTGAGCGGGTAACAGAAGCGTTTGCCAACCGCGTGTACTTCCCCCCAATAGCCTGTCGCGGCGTCACCGATACGGCGCTGCAACTCTGCATCGAACTCGGTATCCGGCAGGTCAAGGTACTGTGCGGCATCGTCCTCGTGTTCCGTCCAAACGATACCAGAGCGGTTGGTCCCCTCCTCTGTTGGCTTCAGTGGGAGAACGGCGAACGGGCCGACGGGATAAAATTTCTCTAGCGCCAGACCCTCATGTGGCTGAGCATGCTCAATCACACATACAATCGCGCTTTGATGGTAGGAAATAACGCGGTGGGGAATGCCGGCTTGCTCACGCAGTTTTGAAAAGCGACCATCGGCGGCAATCAGGAGTGGAGCCCGCAGACTGCTGCCATCCTCCAGCTGTGCGGTAGCGGCGTGCGAATCCTGTAGCAGCCCCGTGACTTTCCCTGAAACACAGCGAATGCCCGACGTGGCCTCTAACGCAAGGTAGAGTCCGCGGCGAAGCCGGTTATTCTCAATGATATACCCGAAGGGTTCGCCCACGTCCTTGTCAGAATAATGCACGTAGCCCGGCTTATCCTGATCACAGACGCGAATATCATGAATCGGTTGGGCAAAGGGCGCGATATGCTGCCATGCGCCGATATGCGATAAAATGCGCACCGAGCCAGAGGAAATCGCGGATGTGCGCCCATCAAACCCAGCTTCGAGCTGTTGCGTACGCGGCAAAGGGTCGATTACTGCGACATCCAGCCCACCCTGCGCCAACGCGATCGCCAGCGCATTGCCGACCAGCCCACCTCCTGCGATAATAATCTCTGTATCCATGTGCGGGTTCTAGCATGCGGCTCCCGCATGCTCAATGCCAGATTCACTTATCGCGCAGGCGCATCCACGTATCGCTCTACACCCAGCACCTCGGCAACGGCGTTGTTCCACTCGTAGGCAAGGCGAGGAACAATTACTTTATTCACGTCTTGTTCTGGCTGAAGGGAGTCCGTCTCCTCCCGCATCATCTCTGTCAGGCGCGCGCATAGATACGTGTGTTCGCTCTCAGACTCGGGCCTGACACAGCGCAGGTGGTCGGCAAGTAGAATATCGCGGTAGCGAACCTCTTGCGTGATGGCATCTGCAATCATGTCTGCTCCCTGAAGCATGTATTGCGCCATGAGTTGATCCAGCTCCGCAGCGTGCTGGACTCCTTCTTGTGGTGCCTCCATTTTTTTCTCGGCGGCAACGAACAAATCGTCTGCCCGCCGGGTGAGGCATCCAACAAGCGATTGTAATTCTGCCGCAGTGAAAGGCTCCCCCTCTTTCAGCACCTGTTGCGCACGTCTGTTCGCGGCCACCGTTCCATCGAGGATCGGCATCACCACCGTCAGGCCAGCAGGCCCCACTTGCTGCGGCTCAAACCGGTTTCTGAGCACAGGCATCGCTTTTTTATCCTCTTCCATGACGATAGCTGTAGCAACAAGAAGGCAAAAAGTCCAAGACAAGCCTGCACTCATGCGATAGAGCTACCGCATGAAAATCGCCACCTGGAACATTAACTCCATCCGTATCCGCGAAGCACTGCTGTCACGCTTTGTTACTCAACACCGCCCTGATGTGCTCTGCCTACAGGAGACAAAGGTCGACGACCCGCTCTTCCCACACGGCATTGTGCGGAGCCTTGGCTATAAGCATGTCGTGTTTAGCGGAGAGAAAAGCTATAACGGCGTGGCTATTCTCTCTAAGCAGCCGCTCAAGCTACATGCCACGCACGACATGATCGGTAACGGCCAGAAACGCCACATTGCAGCAGAACTGCCAGACGGCACCCTGATTCATAATTTCTATGTTCCCGCAGGCGGGGATATCCCAGACCCTGAGCAAAACAGCAAATTTGATGAGAAATTGCGGTTCGTCGATGCCATGCGTGATTGGTCAAAATCCGATGTCAAGCCGCACAACAGGGTTGTGATCCTCGGTGATTTCAACATTGCTCCGATGGAGCATGATGTCTGGTCGCACAAACAATTATTAAAGATCGTCAGCCATACGCCGATCGAGGTCGAGAAGCTCAATGCCGTGCTGGCTGAAAGTGGCGGCTGGTGCGATGCCATGCGCGCGCTTACCCCGCATGACCAGAAGCTCTATAGCTGGTGGAGCTACCGAAACCGTGACTGGGAAAAATCCGACCGGGGACGGCGACTTGACCATATCTGGCTCTCTGATGGGCTGAAGCCAGCCCTTAAATCTGGACAGATTATCCGTGAAGCACGCGGCTTCGACAACCCATCCGACCATGTGCCGGTGATGGTAGAATTAGCAATCTAGGGGGTTATTTCCCGTTACGTGCGCGAATAATCGCCAATGCGGGACGAAGATAAAAGCTGATGGCGCTGAGCCAAAGGACGGCAAGAAAGAGTGTGACTTCAATCAACATCCCCATGGAAGCGTCCTTATCTTAGTGAATGCTTACCGGTGCCAAATTATGGCGCACGGCGTTATAATAAGCGCTTTCTTGCGAATCAAACATCGCCAGCTTGGTACCATCGGCAGCATAGACAACGTAGTTCGTGAATTTGCCATCCACTTCAGTCTTGATATACGCCATGGTTTCAAGCCCTACCATTGCCATCATGACTTCTTCGAGGTCGGCGTGAACAAGCTGCATAATTCGATCCTTTGGTGTGTATTTTTATTCTAAACACCATAGCAAATTGCCCCCGCCCC
>JAUIBB010000130.1 GCA_030427685.1 Alphaproteobacteria bacterium | reverse complement strand
CCAGCACACGCCGCAAGGCAAAGCAAATGTTGAGGTGGCGCTCGACCAGTTGCAGGAGACCTTCCCCAATCTGGAATGGGTGGGTGTTGTGGTCAACTGGTTCGGTACGGATATGGATATTGCGGATTGTGAAATCTGGCCGTGCGTTGAGTATCAGGGGGATGGTACCACTTCGCCGGATACATGGTCTGTCGCCGGATATACGCGTAGCACTGCGCGCCAGATTGGCTCGGATGACGGGCGGCTGCGCTATGGTGGCACCCCCGATGATGGCAGTATTGTTCGCCTGCTGGATTCACTCGCCGCACGGGGGTTGAAGGCGTTTTTCTATCCGCAGATCCTGATGGATATTTCGGGCAAGCCGTGGCGCGGCAACCTGAGCGGCGATGCTGATGATGTCGCGACCTTCTTCAGCAAGACGCGTGGTTATAATGCCTTTGTGCTGCATTATGCGAATCTGGTGGCAGGCAAGGTAGACGCTTTCGCGATTGGTACGGAGATGCGCGACCTGACCAAAATCAGTGCGACGGCGGGAGTGTTTCCCGCGGTGGATGCGCTGGTAACATTGGCAGGCTCGGTGCGGACGGTGCTGGGATCTTCGGTGCTGCTGACCTATGCTGCGGATTGGTCGGAATACCATCACACGGATGGTGGGTGGTACCACCTTGACCCGCTCTGGGCATCGGACGCCATTGATGTGGTGGGGATTGACGCCTATTTCCCGCTGACGGATGCCGTGCAGTCTGGCTACGACCTTGATGCTATCCGCGATGGCTGGACTTCGGGTGAGGGGTATGACTGGTACTATTCTGATGAGGCGCGCACTACGAAGGCCTCGCTTTCTTCGGAATATGCCTGGAAAAATATTGGTTGGTGGTGGAGCCACTCCCACACCAACCCTGATAGTACCACCACGGATTGGGTGCCCGAGAGCAAGCCTGTCTGGTTCACCGAATATGGCTTCGCAAGCGTGGATGGCTGCACGAACCAGCCGAATGTATTTATTGATAACTCGACGGACGATAGTTCGTATCCACGCTTCTCACGTGGCCGTGTCGATTTTATGGCGCAGCGTGCCGCTATCGCAGCTACGGAGCTGGAATGGGCCGATAACAGCATGGTCGCACAGAAGTTCCTCTGGACGTGGGATGCACGCCCGTATCCCTACTGGCCGGATTTGCAGAGCATCTGGTCGGATGGTGGCAACTGGGTCACCGGGCACTGGGTACAAGGCAAGCTGGGGGCGAGCCATGTCGCCGCTGCCGCCCAGGAGCTGATGCAGCGCGCCGGGATCTCTGCTGCGCAGGTCGATAGTAGTGCGGTGCAGGCAGTATTGGATGGGTTTGTGCTGCATACCCGTGTGTCGGCACGTGCGGCGATTGACCAGCTGATGCGCGCCTTCTTTTTTGACCTGAAGGAGAGTAGCGGACAGCTTGTATTGGTGCCGCGCGATGGTCAGGTGGCAGCAGAGGTCACTACGGCACAATGCATTCCCAGCAAAACGCATGAGAAGGAAGTGGCTTTCACGTTAGAGCGTAAGGAAGACCTTGTGCTGCCGCAGCGCCTTGAGGTGCAGTTTTTAAATCGGCTGGAACGCTATGAAACCGGCGTGCAGAGTGCCCAGCGCGGGACACAGGATGCGACAGATGTGGTGGCCATGGCGCTTAGTATCGTGCTCTCGCAGACCCACGCGCGTGCTGTGGCGGATGCCCAACTGACACAGCGCTGGTCGGAGCGGGTGGCGGTCACGCTTCAGCTTCCGATTGCCTATGCGGCGCTGGAGCCTGGTGATGTGGTTGAGCTGGTGGATGGAGAAATTCGCCACCGTATTCGCCTGACTAAGGTACAGGTCGGCAGGCCGGGGTTGGTACGTCTTGGCGGTGTCATTGATGCAGCACAGGTGTGGGATGGGTATATCTCGCCCGTGGAAGGCAATGATGGTGCATCGGTAACGCCGAATCCGGCGACCCGGTTGGAGGTGCTGGATATCCCCGCGCTGCCAACGGATGAACAGGATGCGCTTACCCTGCGCTTCGCCGCTTGTGGCATGGCTGAAGGCTGGAGCGGCGCAACGGTGACACGCTTGTTAGAGAGTGGTGTTGACCGCCGGTTAGTTGAGATCGACACCGCTGCGGTTATTGGTACGGCGGTGAACACGCTTGCTGATGGAAGCAGTGCTGTGTTTGATCGTACCGGAACCGTGGACATCGCCATCACAGGTACGGGGACGCTTGCCAGCGCGGATGAGTTGAATGTGCTCGGCGGGTTGAATGTCGCTGTGCTCGGTGATGAGATTCTTCAGTTCGCGACGGCAGTATTGCTAAGCCCCGGCATCTATCGCCTAAGCAACCTGTTGCGTGGACGGCTTGGCACGGAATGGGCAACTGCTGGCCATGCCACGGGTGAACGCTTCGTGCTGTTGAATGATGCCGTGGCGACGATTACGATTCCGGCGGCGAATATTGGCCAGCCATGGCAGGTGCGAGCCTCTACTTTTGGCGATCCGTTAACACAAGGTACGGATGTAAGCTTTACCATCGCAGCCAATAGCCTGAAGCCTTACAGTCCGGTGGCGGTACTGGCGGTCGATGACGGTAGCGGTGATATTCGCATCCGTTGGGTGCGGCGTGCACGGATTGATGGCGGGTTACGTGATTATATCGATATCCCGTTGAAGGAAGCGAATGAGCTGTATGAGGTGATCCTTTATGATGGCTCCACCGAAAAACGTCGGTGGCGACCTACGACGCCAAGCCTTGTTTATAGCGCGGCAGAGCAAACAGCAGACTTCGGGAGTGCACCCACAAGCCTGACGCTGACTATCAGCCAGCTATCGGCCCTGATTGGCCCCGGGACACTGGCAAGCGTGACGGTGCCGGTGCAGCAGGTTTAGGCCTGTAACAGCTTGGCTTTGGCTGCGGCATACTCTGCCTCGCTGAGATGCCCGGCGGTTTTGAGCTGTGCAAGCCGTTCCAGCTCATGAATGAGTGCGTTGCCTTGTGTTTTCGCGCTGCCGTCACCAAGGGCGTTGCTCGACGCGCGCGCGAGGTCGTGCACCATGGTGCGTTTATAGTGATCCATTGCAGCCTGAACGACTTTCACAAAGGGAGCGATAGAGGGCTTGTATACCATGCCAATCATCATGGATGATCCGGCATCAACCACCCGGATGCTACCAAAGAAAAGGCCGCTTTGTGACTCAATGGTCTGGAGTCGGTCGAGGTTGATTTGCACCTGCCGTAGTCCGAAGAACATGCCGCGGTCGAGGAAGAGTACGCGCCGATCCGTACAGGCGGCCAGCCATGTGCGGTTCTGCATGAGGCCGGAGGTGATCGCCAGAATGCGCTCACCTTCGCTGAGGATCTTGGGCAGGTAGCGGATCTCCTTGCGCGTGTAGAAAATATAGCGATTCGGAAGTGCGTTGATCTGACTCCAGACCTGATCGAGCGTTGGCATGACAGCCCCCTTTCTGCGTGCAGCCTAACGCACTTGTTCTTTTATCACCATTGTTTTGAGGAATCTTTATGGCCATTACCACCAATCTCGGCATGACGTTGCTACAATCGTCACAGGCGCAGAAGGATGTCACCATCAACGAGGCATTGACGTGCCTTGATGCAATGATTTCCAGCGCAGTGCTGGATAAAGACCTTGCCACCCCTCCGGGATCCCCTGCGGAAGGTGCTGTTTATATCGTGGCGGCCAGTGCAACCGATGCATGGGCCGGGCAGGAGGATAGCATCGCCTATTTTAGTCAGGTCTGGCGGTTTATTGCCCCGCAGGCGGGGATGCGTATCTGGGTGTCGGACGAATCGCAGTATTACACGTTCGATGGCTCAGGCTGGCAGCCGGCCAGCACACTGGATGTTGCCACGGCGAATCTGAAGCTTGGGGAAGAAGGGGTGATTATCTCTGCCGAGCTGGCGGCAGATTTTCCGAGTTATGTCTGGCCACTGCTGTGGTTGACCACGGCAGACAGCGACCCCCATGCCGGGGGCGAGGGTAACCCTTTTTGCTCATTGACGCTCGAGAACACCAGCAGCTCCAACCATTTTGGTGAACTGGCATTTGCCAAGCGGGTAGCCGGGGTGCCGACGGATACCTGGTCGCTTTCGGTCGACCCGGCGCGTAGCAATACTGAAAACCTGAAGCTGCGACATACCGGTCAGGATATTGTCGAATGGACCGAAGACGACACGACCATGCGGGTATTCACTGACCTTGTGATTGATGGCTCCATCGGCAAGGCGC
>JAUIBB010000129.1 GCA_030427685.1 Alphaproteobacteria bacterium | reverse complement strand
CATCAAGCAACGACTCCCCTTCCGAGCGATAGATGGGGCTTGCGATCAAGGGCTTCACACCTTCTTCGCGCAATTGCTGAGCCAGCAGGCGTGTCTCGTAGCGCTGCCTTTCAGACATCAGCCCCCGGTCTTCCAACGACTTTTCATCCGTCAGCCCTTTGGCGACGGCCATGGCAAAAAATTGAACCACTGCCTGCGGGTCGGTATGCGCGACCCATTGCGCTTTCGCATTTTGCGTAAACGCTCCCTGCACGCAGATAAGGCATTCTTTTCCTCTTACTTTAAGGCGCCCTGCCGCAAGGTCAAAGCGCTCATGAAGCGCCTCGGCCATTGCATTCTGCACCGCTTCCTGCTGCTCCTCGGGCAAACCATCGATGTCCAACAACGAAACAGGCGTATAAGCAGGGATTTTAGCAGCCTCAGCCTCCTGCTGCTCCTGACTCCACTGCTTTTCCACCCCCATTTTCATATCGACAAGGTTTTGGAATGTTTGGTAAAGCCCTTCCGGGATTTTAGGGGCCAATGGGGACTTTGGAGGATTTGCTTCGTCGCGTGCATTATTAAGCATTTGCAGAATGGAAGTATGCGCCTCCATCATCCGTGTTGTTGGCAAATAGTAAGTATCCATCATATCCGGAACGGGATGATCGAGCTGGTAGTCAATGATCGATTGTAAATGACTCCCAAATGTCATGGGCACCTGCTTTTTGTGTTATAGCGAATCGCCAGACGTCGGCGATTTCAGCCTATAGAATAGCAGGTCTGGCCGCTAAAAAGCATGATAGTTTCATGACAACCGAACGCAACCAAGGCGCGATCAGGCGCCAAAATCCAACCCCAGGTAGCGATAAGCATCCGGCTTATCTTTCCAGTCGGCGCGTACCTTGACGAACAGGTAGAGATGGCATTTTGCATCGATCAACTTGGCGATTTGGGCGCGGGAGCGCTCGCCAATGGCTTTAAGCATCTGCCCCTGCTTTCCGATCAGGATCGTTTTCTGCCGCTCGTTCTGGACGATGATGTTCTGGTGAATCTCGACCGAGCCATCTGGACGGGCTTCGTATTTTTCGTTCTCGACAGTCAGGGTGTAGGGCAGCTCCTCCTGCAACTTCAGGAAGCATTGCTCACGCGTCAGCTCTGAGGCGACGAGGCGCATCGGCATATCCGTCAGCGCATCGCGATCATAAAGATGCGGCCCAACGGGCATCATCTCGGTCAGTGCCCCGCGCAGGTCGAACACCCCCTCGCCTTTGCGCGCTGAAATTAAAAAGATATGGTTCCACGCCAGCCGCTCGTTAAACCAGACGACGCGATCCAGGAGCTGCCGCTTGTCTGGCACGGCGTCGATTTTATTGAGGGCAATAATGCAGGGCTTTCCCATATCACGAATCCGGGCGACGACGCCTTCGGTCTCTTCAGTCGGGTTCTTGCGTGCATCGTACATGAAGAGAATAACGTCAGCGGCACGGGCATTGTTCCACGCCGCGTTGACCATGGATTTTTCAAAGGCCTGCGTGGCCTCGAAAACGCCGGGAACGTCGATAAATACGAGCTGGGTTTCGCCTTCCATCGTCACTCCCGTGACGCGGGTACGGGTCGTTTGCGCTTTCGGCGTAACGATGGAAATTTTCGTGCCGACCACCCGGTTCAGCAAAGTGGATTTCCCTGCGTTTGGCGCACCGATCAGGGCAATGAGCCCACATTTAGTCTCTGTATTTTCTGTGTTCATGCGCGGCTTTATACGCACGCGAACAAGGGAATACCAGCCCGAATAGCGATTCACTGCTGTTTTCGTCACAAAATCTTCATTATGTGCTTACTGCAATTACTGCTAGCCTCCGTCGCTATGGAGCCATTTATGCCGTTACCAACCTTCACTGAAAAGCTGAAAGAACAGCGAAACCCTACCCCCAAAAGCAACTGGGAACAGCTGAAGGAACGACTAAGAAAGTATCCACATAAACGACAATTTTTGCTGAATGATTATTCAGCTGGAGAAACAAATTGACCACATTATCCAAAGACACCACGCGCACAGAAAGCATTACCATCAGCCGGACAGAGGCCGACCAATTGCTCCACTGCTTTGCGGAACTGAGCCAACCTGAAACGATGGACGCCTTTGAGCATACCCACGACCTCATCGCATCGCACCTCGATAAGGCAACGGACATGAGCAAAGACAAGGCAACGGACATGAGCAAAGACATCGTCGCGTTTGAAGAACCATACGCCAGTTTTATTTTTTATCTCAATACATTGGGCGGGATCGCCAAAAAGATTCAACAGAAGCAGGCAGAAGAAGCTGGCTCCCCCGACCAAATCATCCACCTGAAGGCGGATGATGCAGCACTCACGCTCCAGCTCAGCGAAAGCGAACTGTTTATTCTTGGCATCGACCCCAAAGAAGCGATTCGCAATGTACTAACGGCTACCCAACAGCAACCGGATCCGGCAATTACGGCTTCGGTGATCAGCCATCTCGTCGGCGCCAAATCTGCGGCAGAAATGGCCCTGAACGACTCAGACATACTCGACCACTATAGCGCCCTGCAAATTGAAAAAAAGCAATCCGAAGAGCAGATGGAATTTGAACATGCGGCAGTGGCACGCGATCGACAAATCCAGCTTGTCGGGGACGAGCCTGTACATTTGGAGGCACTCACCCGTGAACCGGAGTTTTTTGCTGAAATCATGAAGAAAAACGGGGACGAGCAAATGATTTCAGACTACCGCTTCTCGGATGTGGCAGATGCTGTACTGGCCCTCACTAACCACCAGCATTACGCTGAACTCTATACGGCGCATTATCAGAAAACTGCCCCCGTTATTGGCGGTTAAGGCTTTTCATGCCCCACTCCTCAAAGAAGAAAAACAGCATCTAAGTGACTTTTACTTGACTGGGAGCCATTTTTCGGGCAAAAGAGGTGCAGAGTTAAATCGCTAACTCTTTGATACTACAGACTACTGACTTCGATTCGCGACCAGTGAATGAGAATTAAGTGGTGCGGATGGAGTCCTCTCCCTCTTAATGTTAGGCAAAGAGTTTGGTGTTCATTCGTGTTCACTGGATTCGACTCAATCCCCGGCTTCACCATAGTGGTGAAATTGGGACTAACGCCATTCTTTAGGAGTTTCACAATGGCTACCGGTATCGTTAAATGGTTCAACCCCACCAAAGGCTACGGCTTCATTCAACCCGACCAAGGTGGTGCTGACGTATTCGTACACATCACCGCGCTCGAAGCAGCTGGTCTGCGTACGCTAAACGAAGGCCAAAAAGTGAGCTATGAGCTTGCAACCAACAAAGGCAAGACTTCGGCTGCCAACCTGAAACTCGCGGCATAACGCCACGCGCTTTCGAAATTACCCGCCGGGAACTTCCCGGCGGGTTCTCTCTAGGCTCTTATAGAGCCATTTGTAGTACCTATGTACGCCGCTTTTAGAAGCGTTGACTTGTGTTTAGGTGCTGCCGATTTGCGACACTTAATCCCACGTACATAAGGACGACCTTTACCCATGCAACATTTTGATGAACTAAACCTGCCGCAGGCCTTGCGCAATGCTCTGGCTGCGATGAATTTCAGCACCCCAACCCCAATTCAGGCCCAATCCATTCCGCTAGCGCTCGATGGGCGCGACCTGATGGCGACTGCCATGACTGGTTCTGGCAAAACCGCCGCCTTCTCTATTCCTATGGTTGCGCGCCTGCTGAACAACCCACGCGGCACCGCACTGGTGATGCTCCCAACGCGTGAGCTGGCCAATCAGGTGGAAGCCGTGGTCAAGCAACTGCTCGGGCCGATGAGCACCATTAAATCAGCACTGCTGATTGGTGGTGATTCGATGCCAAAGCAACAAGCCCAGCTGCGCATGCGCCCACGGGTTATTGTTGGCACACCCGGACGCATCATCGATCACCTGACCCGCGGCAGCCTGATGCTGCACGATGCAACCTACATCGTGCTGGATGAGGCCGATCGCATGCTGGATATGGGCTTTGAAGACCAGATTCTGCAAATCCTGAAATACCTGCCGCAACAGCGCCAGACACTGCTCTTCTCGGCAACCCTGCCGCCTCAGATTTTAAAATTATCGGAACGCTACCTGCGGACGCCAGCGCGCGTTGAAGTTGGCGAAACCAACAAAGCGGCAGACCGTATCGACCAGAAAACAGCCCATGTTACTCCAGAGGAAAAATACCCAACCCTCCTGAAAGAGCTGAAAGAGCGCGATGGCACCGTCATCATTTTCGTGAAAG